>CAZEDN010000096.1:0-4858 GCA_964510905.1 uncultured Candidatus Peribacteria bacterium | reverse complement strand
CGACCTCGGACCGGTTCAGATCCGGTGGTACGGGCTGTTTTTTGTGATCGGACTTATTCTCGCGTACTCCATTGTCCGACACGTTTTTAAGAGGGAAAAATTAAATCTAGAGCACCTCGATAGCCTCGTGTTTTGGCTGTTTTTGGGGATGTTGATTGGGGCACGATTAGGTCACGTCTTTTTCTATCACGCAGGATATTATTTAAGTGAACCGTTCCAGATTTTGAAGATTTGGGAAGGAGGACTTTCGAGCCATGGAGCAGCAATCGGTGTCTTCATCGCGTATCTCATTTGGATTAAAATCAATAAAGCAAAATTCACACGATACGCAGACCTCCTCATACTCGGAATGCCACTCACCGCCGGCTGCGTCCGAATAGGAAATTTTTTCAACTCAGAAATAATCGGCATCCCCACCAGCGGATCCTGGGGCGTCATCTTTCAACGTATTGGCGAAACCATCCCACGCCATCCATCACAACTGTACGAATCACTCCTCAGCTTCGCAATTTTCATCATTCTCTACGCGACATACAAAAAACTTCCAACCAAAAAACGACCACAACTATTCCTGTTCTTCCTATACATCGGTCTCTACTTCCTAACCCGTTTTGGAGTCGAGTTTTGGAAAGAACATCACACTCTTGCACCCGACGCATTCTTATCGATGGGGCAATGGCTCAGCGTAATTCCAGTTTTGATTGCGGCCAGTTATTTCGTATACTGCAGGAAGCATGTTTGAAGACTCAACATTAATCATCGCGTTCGCATTGACCCTGTTTGCCGGACTGTCTACCGGAATTGGGGGAGCCATGGCATTTTTCGCCAAGCACACAAATACAAAGTTTCTATCTGTAGCATTGGGATTTTCCGCAGGAGTGATGATCTATGTGTCGTTTGTTGATGTTTTGCCGATCGCTCAAGAATCGCTAAGCGAAATGTTGGGTGAAAGATTAGGGATGACTATAGCGGTACTATCGTTTTTTGCAGGAATAATTTTAATTGGGGTCATCGACAAACTCATTCCCCATTACGAAAACCCACATGAAGTGCATCGCATCGAGGAAATGCAGGATAAAAAAGAGGCCAAAAAGCAACGAAAACTGCTCCACGTGGGCATTTTTACCGCAATAGCCCTAGCGCTTCACAACTTTCCAGAGGGGCTTGCCACTTTTGTAGCTGCCATGGAGGACCTAAAAATGGGAATTTTCATCGCACTGGCCATAGCAATACACAACATCCCAGAAGGAATCGCTGTCTCAATCCCTATCTATTACGCCACTCAAAACCGCAAAAAAGCGTTCACGTATTCATTTGTGTCAGGACTCGCAGAACCGGTAGGGGCCGTCGTCGGATACTTCCTGTTGATGGCCCTATTGAACGGGTACGCATTCGGAATTTTGTTCGCCGGGGTAGCTGGAATCATGGTGTTCATTTCACTCGATCAACTTCTTCCTGCAGCACGTGAATACGGAGAACACCACCTGTCGATTTACGGATTAGTAGCCGGGATGCTGACCATGGCGGTGAGTCTCATACTGTTTTTGTAGACCACTTCTACCCCTCCACCTTCCATAATCCATGCAGGTTGCAGTACTCCCTCGCTACGATCGACTCCGCGGTCACCGAAAACTCAGCCTCCGGCGCCTCACCAGGTTGCAAAAACTTCCGATAACTCCTTCCATCCGCCAAAATCTCAATCCATTCGATGTAATGGACCTCTTCCATGGGGTGGGGGACTTCACCCACAGTCACCTTTACGCCGGTTTCGGTCTTTTCGATCACCGGGACATGCTTTTCGAGCGCCGCATCTTCTGTGTTTTCGGTCATGAGTTGCATGGGCTGCCCACAGCACACTAGTTCACCCGTGCTCGCGTGCACCATTTCGACCATATTCCCGCACACATTGCATTTGTAGACTTCATTGAGTTTCGTCATGTTTAGGAGGTTAAAAAATAGACGAATTCCAAGATTTTTAAGCTTTTCCAAGGGTCTTCTTCCCCTTATTCCATCCCACCGGACACAGATCGCCCGTTTGGAAGGCACAGACCAATCGTAACAACTCATCCACATTCCGTCCAATCGCCAAATCGTTCACCATATAGCACTTCAGCACGCCATCCGGATCGATGATAAACGCTCCACGCAAACTCACACCCTCCTCCTCAAGCAACACATTGTAATCCCAACTCACATTTTTGGTCATGTCGCTCAATAGGGGATAGTTGAAGTCGCCCAACTCCTTGAGCCACGCCTCATGGGAATACACACTATCCACACTGATTCCTAAAACCTGCGTGTTGACCTTCTCGAACTCATCGTGCCGTTTGCTCAATTCGATCAACTCAGTAGGGCAAACAAACGTAAAGTCGAGCGGATAAAAGAAAAGGATGACCCACTTCCCTCGAAAATCTTTGAGAGAATATTTTTTGTGGTCCCCTTTAAAATATCCCTCCATCGTAAACTCGGGAGCCGGTTTACCGATTTGAAGGGTGGGAGTGGTGACGCCACACGCGTCGTCGTCGCAACAATTCATGATAGAAAAGTTAAAAAAATAAAATTAAGAGCGGCACTTTTTGCAAAGGCCAGGAATTTCTAAAAAGTCGAGATGGGGCTCAAAACCGGACGCTTTCAGTTCTTTCGAATCGATCTGAATTTTCTTCACATCAAACACATCCATCACCTCTCCGCATTGCTTACAAATGAGGTGACAGTGCTTCGTCACATCGCCATCGTAACGTGCCTCTTTGTGTGTGGATTCCAGTTTAATGATGAGACCTTTTTCTTCAAGAAACTCAAGACTTCGATACACGGTCGCCAAACTGATTTTTGGAATCCGTTTCTGCACCATTTTATGAATTTCACGAGCCGTGGGATGGGTGCACACCTTTCTGAGCTCCTCGAGAACGGTGAGTCGTTGGTTGGTGATGCGTTGATTTTTCTCGCGTTCGATCGCCATGAATTATTGAAAATGATTCTCAATAAGAGGATAGCGTGATCAAAATGAGAATGCAAGCCGTTTGTGTTAAAATAGATTCATGAAAAAAATCCTCATCCCCGCAGCCGCAACACTGTGCATCGCGATCATCGCGGGAGCCTTCCTTTTCATCAAAAAAGAAAAACCGGCCAAACCGTTCACCTCTCCCTTGTATCTCACCATCGTCATCCACAACGAGGAGGACACGTCGAAATGCGCGCTCCCAAAACCGCAAATCCCGGACTACGATGGCAACGAAACAGTCCTCCAACATTTCACCATGGCCATGCGAGAGTTCGGAGAAATGGCAGCCAGTCACGGTGCCAAGATTAACTTTGGGACCGACTGGACCTTCTCGGAAGGGGTTGAATTGTACGACCCCACTTTTTACGCCGACATGGAAACGATGGGGCACGAAATCGATGCACACGCGCACGAGAGTTGTATTTTGTACGAAGAAGTGAAAGAAGGGATCGTCGATGCTGGCGGAACCCCAACCCAAGTCGCATCAGGAATGAGCGAAGGAGAAATTTACGACCAGATGAACTATTTTGACAATTTTGGAGACACCTTCAAGGTGCTTTGGGGTGTGGCATTGGCAGGGCATGGTGCCGGCGAAGAAATGTCTAGTTGGGTCTGGAGACCATCACGCACAAACTGGCTCGAACACGATCCAGAAGGAGAGTACATCCACATCGGCCACGGCGAATTCGTGAACAACATCGATACCATCAAGGAGGCCGCCGAAAATCGTCTTCCCAACGTAATCAACACTTACGCCGTCTTCACCAAGCCCCGAGAATACCTCGCCGCACCCGCCACCGAAGGAATCCCCGAAGAATGGACCGCAAAACCGGAAAGCGGTGACTACTGGGAAAATCGAATCGAATGGTGGGATGCGTTCTTGGCCGAAATCGATGCATTAGAAAACGTGGAGTACGCCTCTCTCACCGAAATAGCCGACATTTTCATTGCCAACGAGGACCGTTTGGAGTTTAATTTTGATGCTGAAAGTCACCCGCGCTCCGAAATACCAGGACCACAACGGCAGAGTCAGGCTGGCTATCCCTAACCTTTCCATCATGAGACCACTAGATAAAGGAGCAAGAGACGAAGAAGTCCCTCCAACTGCGCATCGCCATGCGCCGCTTGCAGTACTATTCCCCGAAAGACCCCAGGACAGAGCCCGCACCCCCGGTTTTTACAGCTGGGTAGGCCGAGAAGGAATAATTGGACTACCAGGCCCTGTGGGAACAGACCCCCTAAGCGAACAAGATCTTAGAAGGCTCCAAGACTTTCTAGATAGTGCCGACATCAGCTAAAAGCGCCTCCAACCCAACCGCATTGATCGTCGTGTACGCGTCCGAATGTCCCGCGACATACCGCACAGCTGCTTCATAGAGCGCCCACATCTCCTCTCGATCCTTTTCCGAAAGCAAATAATCCGAATTCACAAAATCCATATAATCAAAATCTCCAGCCTCAAACACCGTGCGCCCCTTTCCTACATAAGCCTGCGTCCACGATGACTTCTCCGAATAAAAATCGTTATCGTGCATTTTGACGTTCAAAAAAATCGGACCATCACCATCGTAAAACACTAACCCATCTTCAATAACCTCACCCGGGTCCAACCCTAAACATTGAAACAAACGAATTTCCACATTTTCCGGCCGCACATAAAGGCCATACTTCCGATCACCAAAATCCATCCCTCCTCCATCCCGAACGAACAAACATTCCCCCGACTCATAAGGCGCAGAAGAGCCCCCATGCACCACCGAAAAGACCGCTCCCTTATCCTCAAAAACTTCCGAAATCACTTTACCAGTCGCAGGATTCGACTGCATCCCAATCACTTTTGGCGGATACCCCATCAAC
>CAZEDN010000095.1:0-4916 GCA_964510905.1 uncultured Candidatus Peribacteria bacterium | reverse complement strand
ATGAGGATTGCGAAGATCCAACCTCATACGATGACGTTCATCCGGATGAAAGTGGGGGATCGGCAAATTCTGATCGCGATAAAATTTCAACTCAGGCGCCACAATTCTAAACGGCTTTCCCGTCGCCTCACACTCGATCGCCCATTCCAAAATTTCGGCAGGAATATTATCGATGTCCGGCGGCAATTTAGCGGCCGGCAATATTTTGGTCACATCCGGCATTTTTTCGACCTTATCGCGCCATTGCCACCCACCTTTCTTTGCCCTCTCTTGCGTGAGCGGGAAATGATCCTGCGCCACCGTTTCATTGTATCCAAACGCACTGATTTCTGGAGGGAAAAACTGACCCCATTCGCCCGTTTTCTGCATGTGCGTAATGATGCGCGCCACCAACTTCTCATATTCATCAGGTTTATATTCCTTATTGAAAACACAATGGTCCTTATGCCGCAGCCCAATGCACCCAAATAAGTGCATCACATTCCGACTGCACAAAAGGGAATAGTAAACATCGTGCGCCCCTTCCGAAACATAACTTGAAAACAGAACACGACTCACATGTGCTCCCACCACACAATCGTCATAGCAAAGCTCCATATCCTCGCCCCAAACATCGATGTCCCAGGAGTCATTCGCCCCGGTCTGGCTGTCATTGCAGTACCTACAATCATGCAAATAGTTGCTATCAAAACAGTAATAAGCATTTTTGCAGTGATTCAAATTATCCCCAACAGAATTCTCGTTTTGCATCCCATGAATCGCGCGAACAGGCTTGGTCAAAAAGAAATCATCAACCTTTTTACGCATATTCTGGATCGCACGATAATCTCCCGATTTAAACTTCTCCAAATGTTCAAAATACTCCTCTTTTGAGTACGGCTTATTGAAAAGGTGATACTCCTTGTTGTTCAAATTCACACATCCAAAACAGTTCCGACAGTTCACGCAATCCCGCAAAAACCAAGAATCTGAGCATCCCTTACAAAATCGAGAAAGCTTCACATTATAACAGTTGTAACAGTACACACACTCATAACAGAGCTCCGAATCCTCAAGAAAAAGGAAGTCCATGCAATCGGTAACATTCACAAAGCTTTCGCCATAATAAGCATCCCGACCATTGCCCCCATCAAACGTGAGATAGCAATCCTTGAGGTTCATGTTGTCGTTGTTGTAGTCGCTGTTCTCGTTGTTGTCCCCAAGTAGAGCGAGGGCCAGAAGCGGCACATCTTCCATCAATTCCCGAAACTGCTCGAAGAATGGACGATTGAAATCAAAATCCCGTCCATATTCGAGCGGATCCCATTGATCCGAGTACCAAACCTCTTTTTCGTAAACTTTGAACGGTTTTTCGGGGGCGTAGATCGCGATGATGTCCTGTTTGGAGAAATCGGACGGACGGCTATACAGTTGGCGCCGATTATAGAAGGCGAGACGTCGTTGTTGGCGACACTCCGGGCACATCGTTGGTTCAGGAATTGAGAACTTTTTCCCATCAAAAGTGGGAGAAATTTTATCGTAGAACGCCCGATCCTCATCGGCTATATCGAATGGCTGCGAACACTGTGCACAGGTTGCCATCATAATAGGGGTTTAATCCTATCATTATACAACAAAAAAGCAAAAACAGCAACAATGTAAGCAACCTTATCTTTCCCTAGCCTCATCATCAGGGGTCTCCCGAGAATCATCGTCCCCTGCATCACTATCGCCTGGGGACCATCGACTAACAGCATCCCCAATGCCGCTCCAGATTGCCTTCCACTCTGAGTGACTAGGCTCTGGAACAGATCGCCCACCTGGACGCGGCGGGAGTTCGTCTGGAACAGTGTGATCACAGCGATTCACCATATCGTATTAGGTTAGAAGTGGAGGAATTTATAACACAAGCCAACCCGGTGCGTCAATACACCGTCGCCAAATAACATTTCTCGCAATACACCGCCTCAGGACGCTCTGGAGCGTAGGTGGTTCGAATGGTCTCACCGCACTTTCCACAACCCCGCTCCCAGAATTTCCGTGGATTCCGCAAGCGAAAACGATCGAGATGCCGTTGATAAAAATACCGTCTCGGGATGGGGAGCTTTTGTTGGCGATAAAACTTCAGTTCCGGCTCTGTAATCCGAAACGGTTTCCCGGTCACCTCACACTCGATCGCCCAATCCAAAATTAAATCCGGAATATCCTTGATGTTATCCGGCAATTTGTCCGCCGAAATCGTCTTGCTGACCTTGGGCGGTGGGGGATCGGTGTCCATCCATTTCAAACCCCGCTCAACCGCAGCTCCCTTCTCAAGCGGATAATACAGATGCGCCGTGGTCTTGTTGTAACCAAACTTAGAAACCCTCATCGGAGGAAATTCTCCCCACTCTCCCGTTTTCTTCATGTGTTCAATGATTCGCGGCACCATCTCCTCGTATTCCTCCTTTGAATACTGCTTATTCAGGATGCAATAGCGATCATTTTTTAAACTAATACACCCAAAACAGTCTTTAGAAGTGATCGCTTCCCAACAGTAAAAAAGATTCGCGCAATTGGTATGACAATTAAAACTGAACAATAGGTGGTAGCTATGATCTCCAACGATGCAACTCTCATAAGTCATTTCCAGCTTAGTGCCGTATTGATTCGTGTCGTAAACATCCTTCGCGCCCAGAACGAGTTGATAGCAATATTTCCCATCTTCCACATCTTCACAATCAAAACTATTGGAAACATTTTTGCAGTTATAAAGATAATTACCGAATGAATTCTCAAGATGATTTCCCTGGAACTCTTTGAATGTATGGTCGCGTTCAATTTCCGGGCGCTCCTTCTTGAGTTTTTGATATTGTGAATCTGGAATATTGCTTGTTCCGAATGCAGTATTCCTTTTGACGAAGGCCTACACAAAGGAGGCAATTTCGACATCCAATGCAATCCCTCAAAAATGCGCTCGAATTGCAACTTATGCAGTCTTGGCAGCCCGTTAAACCGTAAGATTTATGAACGTCTACACAATCGTAGCAAAGTTCAGAGTGGAGGTTGTAAAATCCATCCACACAATACAAATTTTTCTTAAACCCATATCCGTAATAACAGTTCTCACAAAAGTCCGCATGCATGATGAGGTAAGAGTTCTTACTCCATCCCGCATAGTGAATGTATTCACAATTGACCAGCGTTCCATCCACCTGAAGATTTTGGAAGGGAACAGCCTTAGTTAATTCCTCAAATTGTTCAAAGAAAGGACGAGCAAAGTCGAAGTCCTGACCATATGACGTCGGGTCGAATTTATCGCTCATGAAGCACTCCCGACAGTAAATTGTGTATGGGCTGCCCGGCTCGATTTCCGTGATGACCGAGCTGTTACACATTTTGCAGACTCCTGGATAGAGGTTGAATTCATTACAAATCGCCAAACGCCGTTGTTGCCGACATTCCGGGCAGAGAGTTGGAGGAGGGAGTGGATATTTTTTGCCATCCAAAATGGGGGAGACCTTGTCGTAAAACTTGAGATCACCATCGGTGATTTCAAAAGAGGAGGTGCATTGTTTGCAGTCTGGAGCGGTCATGATGGATTTGAATAATAAAGCGCAGCCAAAGTGTCCTCATAAGGGTAAGTCGCCGGCATCAAAAGTTGGGCCCATAGGCCCAAGTCCTCGAGTTCCTCCTTGATTTCCTTAAATTTTTTGAAGTACTCCTCGCGCGAATACTGCTCATTGAGGATCTGATATTCTGCATGATTACGCGAAACGCATCCCAACAAATGGTTCGAATTCCAAACCTGTTCGCAGTGATAGATATCGTGCGAAAACCAAACGATGAACGAGTTGTAAATGTCATGAACCCCGCTGCAACCCACCGAATTATAAACCACCTCCGAAGGATCCGCCGCCACGCACGCAATATCAACCCCATCCTTTACATTATTGACATGGCGCATCGTATACATGCAATCCTCAGAGTTCTTCGCGGCAAACCCAAAATAAACATTCTTGCAGTGACGCAAATCAGGCCCCACACAGTTTTCACAATTCTTTTGGAAAGCAGCACGTTGAGGAAACTTTTGGCGCAATTCCTCCAATTTTCCCAAGAGTTCCTCGGCAGAATACTGACGAAGCAATGAATCCCTCTTCTCCCTATATTTCGCTGGCGTTAAGGGCTCATTAAAAATGCAGTGTGAAGAGCCCTGCATTCCTGTACACAGAAAACAGTTTGTGCAGTTCGAAAGATCCCAACAAAAATCAACATCACTACACGCAATGAGATAACCGCTATAGCTACACCCATAACATTTTTCACACAAAATGCACTCATAAAGAAGTTCGCTGTGTTCAACATCCTCACAATCAACGCAGTCAGTATCTTTAACGCTGTATCCAAGATAGTAGCAATCTTCACTATAATGGGTGCCAAAGCAGCAATAGCAGTTCTTGTTATATGAAGAGTAATTTGTAAAAGGGCTATTTTCAGAATTAACGCACGTCAAGGCTAAGCGAGGCGTTTTTGCTTGAAGTTTCTTATATTCTTCGAGGAACCACATGGGATAGTATTTAATAAACCTCCTTCAAATAACACTTCTCGCAATAAACCTTCTCCGGACGGTCGGGCGAATAGCTCGTCTCGATCGATTCTTTACATTTGGCGCATTTTCGCTCCCATGTCTTTCGAGGGGTGCGCAGATCCATACGATGGCGATTACGAGTTTCCGGGGCATATCGCGGAATCGGAATATCCAATTTTTGATAAAGTTTGAATTCCTGCGGCACCAATTTATACATTCGTCCGGTTTCCTCGCACACCAACGCCTCATCCAAAATATCGTCAGTAACATCATGAATTGAATCCGGGATCTCAGGCCCACTCCCAATTTTTTGAATTTCTTCATCTTTCCATGGTAGGCCCAAATCGATCTCTTCTTCCTTGGTTTGAGG
>CAZEDN010000094.1:0-4921 GCA_964510905.1 uncultured Candidatus Peribacteria bacterium | reverse complement strand
GTTAAAAGCGGCTCGCGTCATCATGGCAGAAGCCAGTGTGACAGCGACAGAGAATGCGATCATGGCGGCCACCGTCGCCGAGGGAACCACACACATTCACTGGGCCGCCATGGAACCTCACGTGCAGGATCTCTGCCATTTCTTGAATGCGATGGGCGCCCAAATCAGCGGCATTGGCACCCACTCACTGACCGTCGAAGGGGTCCAAAAATTGACCGGCACCGAATACACGGTCACCACCGATTACCTCGAAGCCGGAACGATCGCGATCGCTGCCCTAATCACTCGCGGCGAAGTCACTCTCGAAGGAGTTGTCCCTGGCCACCTCGACAGCTTCTGGCAAAAATTGGAAGAGATGGGTGCACCGTTTGAACTCCACAAATCGTCCGTCACTCTCAAGCCGCTTCCGCAGGGCCAGCATTTCCAACCGGTCGAACAACTCAAAACCGCAGTTTTCCCCGGGTTCGCCACCGACCTACAAGCCCCACTCACCGTGCTCCTCACCCAAGCCGACGGTGAAAGTAAAGTTTTCGAAACATTATTCGAAGGACGTCTCAACTATCTGTACGAACTTGAGAAAATGGGCGCCAAAATCGAACTTCACAACTCTCAACAGGCCACCATTACCGGCCCCGCTAAACTCAAAGCCGCTCCCATCGTGAGCTGTGACATCCGCGCTGGCGCTGCCATGGTCCTCGCCGCCCTCGCCGCCGACGGCGAAACCGAAATCAGCGACATTCGCTACATCGAGCGTGGTTACGATCGGCTCGACGAAACGCTCCGCTCCCTCGGCGCGAAAATCGAACGCAAAGTATAAGAATTTCTGTAATGATCATCCCGAAACGGCGTTATAAAGGGCCGAATCGGTTTTGTGAATCAAAACGAAATCGGACCCTACCATCTAAATCATTACGATAAACATGTACGCCTACTTCCAAGAATTGCTCAAGCGCCTCCTCGTGGGGATGCCCAAAGGAATTGTCTTCGCCGACCTGGATGATGACAATCGATGGCTCGACGAACTCTAAGAATTCAGGACTCGACGCCGTCTTACTTCCATGATGCCCCGCCTTTAAAAGTGCCGACTGGAGCGCTTCTTCATAGTATTCAACCAAGTCCAATTCCACCTCACGTTCCGCATCCCCGGTCAGCAAAATGCGATGTTCTCCATACGAAACCATCACCACCACCGACCCATTGTTCACATTCTCAATCGTCTCGCCCAGCATCGATTCAAAAGGAAACAAAACGTCCAATTCCACTTCCCCAAACGTAAAATCCTGATCCGCCTGCGCCACCCGAAGCGGCACGCCTTGTTCTCGCGCTTCTTTTAAAAATTCATCATAAATCGGGCTCCAATAATTCAAACCGGTAAAAAGCACCTCCTCCACCTCATATCGCTTCAAAACCTGAACCAAACCCATCACATGATCCGCATGCGGGTGAGTGAGAATGACCAAATCGATCCGCCGCGACAGAAACGGTATAACCGCTCCCAGTTCTTCAAGGACAAACTGCTCTGGCCCGCCATCGATCAGAATTCGCTCATTTTCAGGAGTGGTGATCAAAACCGCATCCCCCTGTCCCACGTCCAAAAAATCCACCACCAGCTCCCCATGAGACAGACGGGACACATGAACACCCACCAAAATCCCTATCATCCCCAATCCCGCCCCGATAAATCCCACGATTCGTTTCATTCACTCCTCATATCACAGGGAGATGAACAAAAAGTGAACAAAAGATGACAGAAAAATGAACGCACCACTCCATCCCGTGTCAGAAAATTGACATTCATCTCAAATTAAGCTATTAATAGACTCCTTAGGGTTCAATCATGCCTAAAGACGCAAACGGTCCCGAAATTGGCGAAATGACCATTTGGGGACCCAAAGACCGGCCAGATATGATACTCGATGACACGCTTGATCGCGTGGTGATCGATGTTGGGCCAGATGATCGAGTGATAAGGGACTGTATTGTGAAAGCCAGAACGCAAGTTTATCCGCGAAGTGGAGCCATTGTGGTGCATTGTCCACTCATAGAGCAGGTAGCGAGAGCAAGAAGAGCGGCAGATACCTATGTTTTAGAAGAGGATGGCCCCCTTATCCATCCCACCCGAGCAGAGGTTGAGCAACGCCTCGGCGAGTGGTTCAGAAAAATGAGCACAGTTGTGGTCCGGAAAAAGCGAGAAAAGAGGACTCGTACTCCAAAACGCCCCGATGCCCCGCCCATAAGAGAAGCGCAAGGAAGGCGTGGCCCCCAACAACTAGCATTACCGCACCTTCCTCCACGACAACCAGACCCACGAGGACGTTGACAACGCCCCCAAGAAAGGCGTACGATCCACCCCTAAATTTAAAATCAATTCATCATGCCATTGGGAGAAACCGCTAGAGCAGCCGCAACAGAGACACTTGACCGTGCATTAGACGCCTTCACTTGGCCCATGCCCGACGATGAACGCGAACTCGCTTGGCGCCGAGTGGCCAATCCAGGGATCAGTGCTGCGGCCTCAACAGTAGATGTTTTAGAATATGGACTTGAGGAACAGGCCATGGAAATGGTGGCCAAAAAACTGAGGCAGGAGGGGCTACACGCAAAACCACAATCGGTTCGCGTCCTCCCTAAATTTGGCCAAACTATAATCGAGCCAGGAGACGAGCACATCCAAGTGGGGGTGGAATATACAGAAGAAGACCTCCCAAGAGCCGTGGATTTCACACACACACAAATGGCTTTTGAGCGAGCCAATCCGGATTGGAAGATCCGCCGTGATGGCAATACGCTCATCGTGGACGTGCCACTCCATACAGTGGGCTTCACCGGCATGGCGATTGGGAATCTACAACCGAGCAAAAGACTGGCCATCGATCTTGCCGCAGAAACAGGAAAGCGAGCCGGGGCGCAGCTCCTCGATCGTGCACAGCGCACTGCGGCTCAACTCGAAAACGGCCTAGCCGAAGGCGCCGAAACCGTCATCGGCATCGCGGGTCAAACCCGCGAATTGATAGAAATGTGCGGCCCCATAAAGGGCATCCTGGCCAGCGCGGGCCGCGTGACCATTCCTTTTCTTGAAGGGGACGACGCTGCCCCTGCATCTTTTGATGAAACATCACCATGCACGACAGGAGGGTTCGCAGATTTACACGATCTCTATGCGCGACAAACACGAGGAAGTCTAACCTCACGCGTGCTCAGGCGTATCCCGCCATTCGGGATTTTGAAGGCAATGGGCGACAGCGGAGCCGAGGACAGAATGGCCTACTAAAAAGCAAAGACCGCTCGATAAGGAGGGAACACGAGCGGCCTTACACAGACTCTAAAACAAGGTCTATTTTCGGCGTCGTCGGGCCATGACACCACCACCCAAGAGGGAAGCAGCGGCCAATAGTCCAACGCCCACACCGGTCACCGGCAGAGCAGCAGCGATGATCATTCCTTGACTTTCATTCCCCGCTTCATCAAGCGTGGTGACTTTGAAGGTGTACGTGCTGCCTTCCACGCCTCCGGAGAAGCTATAAGAGCTCGCATCCGTACCGAGTGAACCCACTGCTTCGTAGGTTTCACCGCCATCTGCACTGACGTACAACATTTGATCGACCAAATCACCGGCCGTATTCAAACTGCCTTCCCAGTTCAAGTTCACGAGTGCATCCACAACATCCGCCATAAAGTCAGTGACATCTTCGGGGGCTACTTCGTCAACAGGGGGAGTATCGTCCACAACCGCTGGGGTCATGTATGTGGTTGAGCTGGTGAAGTCGCCTTCCGTTGCATTTCCCAATTCATCCATCAGTCCAACCACCGAAATGAAGTATTCGGTTTCGGGGAGATGTTCAGCCGTGGTCAAATGAAGCACGGTCTGGTCGAACATTGAATTGCCGAATTCATCGACCGCATCGGTCTCTTCGTATTGAACGGAGAGCACTTCAACAATCGTTCCGGCGCCATCAAAGATTTCAAACACTTCGAGGGCTGGATCGACTTCATCGTCGAGATTTTCATCGGTAGGGAAGTAGGTAGCCTCGTCGAACGTCAACGTGAATTCAGTGAGGGAAACCACTTCAACGTCGTCCAAAACCGGTGCGTCTTCATCGAGGACATCCTCTTCTTCTTCCTCTTCCTCCTCTTCTTCTCCAACCACAACATCTTCACACACCACACCGCTGAACAGAGCCGTGTCGGAAGTGCCACTCACGAGCGCATTGCCGTAAATGTCTTCGATCACGCTGCTCACCGTCATGAGGTATTGCGCATTTTCTTCCATGGTTTCGGTCGTCAAAATCAAGGTCGCTTCGTCGTTTTCGGATTGAGTCACATCGGTGACTTCGAGGTAGAGATAGTTATCGAGGTTTTCGATCGTGAACGCATTGCCCGGGGACTCTTCGGGGAAGAGGACCATTTCAGAAAATTCAACTTCGAGGGTGTCACAATTTGCTGATGTGGCGGAAACCACCGTGGGGTGGGTGCCATCGTCAGCTGAATCTTGGGGCGTGCCCGACTCTTCGAGGCTATAATCGAAACTTTCATTACCGGCTGCATCGAGTGCGGTCACCGCAAAATAGTAAGTGACATCGTTTTCGAGGCCCGAAACCGTGGCATCAAGAACATCGCCCACTTCGACGGGTCCCATGTTGTATTCGCCGGCCGGTTCGGTCACCGATTCGGTGCCGACGTAGACTTTGTAGCCGGTGACGCCGACGTTATCTGTAGCGGCATCCCAACTCAAAGTGACTTCGGCGTCACCCGGCGCAACAGCCAGGTTGTCCACATGGGTGGGTGCCTCGGTGTCAGGGGCCTCGACGTCCTCGGGGGCATCGTCTTGGGCGAGCGCCGTGAGGCTTGCGGCTCCAACGACGAGCAGGCCCGCGAGCCCAACCGCCATCAAAGCATAGGGTTTGTTCCAATAGATTTTCAT
>CAZEDN010000093.1:0-4983 GCA_964510905.1 uncultured Candidatus Peribacteria bacterium | reverse complement strand
GTACCACGTCGAATGAAGTGAAAATTTTGGTGATTTTGGGCATCACAAAAATCACGATCCCCAGCGTAAGGATGAGCGTGACACTGATGATCACTCCTGGATAAATGAAAGCGGAGATCACTTTCCTGCGCAGTTCGTATTCTTTTTCGAGTTGGACATCGAGGTATTCGAGGACCTGTTCGAGGTTCCCGGCTTCTTCTCCAGTCGCGATCATATTCACGAAGATTTCAGGGAAGATTTTGGGGTATTTCTGAAGGCTTTTGGCGAGTGATTGCCCAGATTTCACCATTTCGATGAGCGCTTCGTACATCTTGCGATTGTTCTTGCGTGCGGTTTGAGACAGCATGATTTCTAGCGCCTCAGTGATGGTAATGCCCACTTTTATCATGGTGGACATGTGCTTGGTGAACATCATTTTTTCCTCAAAGCTCAGGCTGGGGGCGCCAAAAATCGTGAGTGGTTTGCGTTTCTTTTCAGTGATGGAAATGATGATGTCGTACTCTTTTCGGAGATTGCGCGTGGCAGCATCCTCGCTGGATGCACTGAGAGTCCCCTTTTGGCGGACCCCTTTCTCGTTACTGACGACGTAGCTGAACTTTTTCATTGGAGGTTGTTAATTTCTCATGACGCGGAGGATCTCTTCGATGGTTGTGGTCCCGTTGAGTACTTTTTGCATGCCGTCGATGAACATGTTGCTCATGCCCTCCTTTTCGGCTTGTTCTTCGAGTTCGGTGGGAGTCGCGTTTTTGAGAATCTGTTGTTGAACGTCTTCCGAAACTTCCATGACTTCAGAAATACAGGTTCTTCCTTTGAATCCGCTGCCGTTACAGGCGGCGCACCCTTCCCCTTTGGCGAAAGTCAGGGCTTTGTTTTTGTCGGGTTGCTTGGATTGAAGTGCCTTGAATATTTCGTCCAAATCTTGGGTTATGCTGAATTTTTCAGCGAGATTTGCGAGCTGCTTTGCGTCGACTTGGTACTCTTTTTTGCATTTGTCACAAATTCTACGGACCAAGCGTTGTGCAATGACCAATTTTGCGGTTGCGGAGAGCAAGAATCCTTCCACGCCCATCTCTTGCATACGCGGGAGAGTGGAGGCCGCATCGTTGGTGTGCAACGTGGCCAGAACAAGGTGACCTGTCAGGGCTGCGTTTATAGCGATACCGGCGGTCTCTTCATCACGGATCTCCCCGACCATTACGATGTCGGGGTCTTGTCTGAGCAGTGCTCTTAATCCCGTGGCGAAGGTGAGATCGGTTTTGCGGTTTACTTGTATTTGATTGATCCCCTCTAGTCGATACTCGATGGGATCCTCGATGGTCGAAATGTTGACCTCGGGAGAATTGAGCAGTTTGAGGAGGGTGTACAACGTGGTGGTTTTACCGGATCCTGTGGGACCGGTCATGAGGATGATTCCGTGCGTTTTTAGAATGCCGTCATGAATCACTTTGAGGTTTCGGTCGGAGTATCCGAGCGCCTCGAGGTTCAATTCTTGGCGCGTGGAACTCAAGATACGCATGACCGTCTTTTCCCCGTCGTAGGTGGGGACAATGGACACACGGAGAGTGATTTCGTTGTTTTCGAGTTCGATCTTGATTCGGCCGTCCTGGGCGGCGCGATGCTCGTCGGTGCGCATGTTGGACAGCACTTTTATACGAGTCACCATGAGCTCAAGAATTTGGATCGGCAATTCGGCAATCGTGTGTAAAATTCCATCGATGCGATACCGAACCACCACCACTTCCTTACTCGGTTCGAGATGGATGTCTGATGCGTCGTTTTGATAAGCGAATAGAATGATCGTGTCTACGATTTTGGCTGCGTCCTGGAGAGATTCGATCTTCCCAGGATCTTTCATTGCCCCTTTCAATAGTTTAGTGAATTTTTGGTTTACATCACGGTTGTATGCCTTGAGGGCCGCTTTGATCGCCTTTGGAGTGGCGTAATGGGGCACCACGGTCATTCCTGTCTTTTTCTCGAGAAAGTTAATGAGCTCATAATTGTGCGGATTGCTGACCGCGATGTGCAACTCATTCACCTTCTGCTCAAATGGCATCACGTGCTGATGCGAAGCCAATGTGTACGGAACCACCCGAAGGAGCGGCTCTGGAATGGTTTTATCGCTCAGCCGTACATAAGGCACCTCGTACAATTCGGCCATCACTTTTCCCATCTGTTCATCGGGAAGAATTTCACGCCCAAAGAGTACCTTCTCGAGAGAAACGTCTTTATCCTTAGCGTACTTTCTTAGGCGCGTTAAAGCGGCTTTTTTGATCAGGTTTTTCTCGATCAGAGCGGCTTCGATGGTTTTGTCGGGAAGTGCCATTTATTTGTTTTAATTTTTCTATATATTTTACCACATTTTACTCCTAAAAACAACCTAATCTAACCTGGTCGTCATCGAGAAGGCTTGGTTTAGTCTTCTTCTGGTTTTATCACTACTCCATCCTCATCACAAATACCCGCTGCGACCATTTTCTCCTGGAGCCATGCGGGCGGACTGAATCCGGTGCGCGCGTATGTTTCCCCGGCATTCTCCCAAGCCATACGGATGGATTTCTCTGGGATCCCACATTCCTGGTAATACGCCATTGGATCGTCGGCAAATTGCTCGATGATGTCGGCCGCTTCGTCGTAGCTGGAGACGAGGTGACACAGATTGGCTCCATATTCTTGCAGGAATCGGATGGTGGTTTCACCATCTGCCGTCTCTATCTTATGCTTTTTAGTCATCAATCGAATCATTTTGATGAGCGGCGTGAAGAAATTCTCACCATCACAAAGTCCTCCGGTGGTGTCCACAAAAATAATCGGTGTTGGCATATCTTTGAGCAGTTTTTCGGAACAGAGCGTAATTGCTGCTTCTTCGAGGGTCCCTCCTCCTCCTAGATTAAAGATTCGAAAAGTGGAGATGTCGTCCATACGCTGCTGGCGTGCCAACCGTTCGCTGTCGGGGTAATCGGCCATGGCAGGTGGGTTGAAGTTGGGCAATTGATCCACTTTTTCTAGGGTGATCCCCACTCCAATTCGGAAAATGTCCTCTTCTGCTGCAATGTCATCCACTTCTTTCATACCACCTGGTCCCTTCCCATGCGTCACGGCCAATCCATCCCCAAATCGCTCTTTCATGCGCCTCATGAATCCTGGGACCTGTTCACGCAGATTCCCCCTCAACTCATCTTTATGAGAAACGTACATCGCTACGACCGTTCCCACTTTTTCCAATCGCTCGATCTCTTCGGGGCGCGTCCACAATCCACGCTCTAATTTGCGCACATGTGCCTCGATAACACTTGCATCATCTCCATCGACCAATGTTGGCACCACCGCATAGAATTCGACGCCCTTGCGTTCGGCTTCCATCATGGCCTTAGCCACGGTGTCGCTTTCAAAAACGAGTTGGCCTCCCTCTTCCCCCGGACTTAGGGGTCGCGCTTCAGGGTCAAAAGCGTTGGGATGCTCATTAATGGATTGGGCTACAAAAACTCCTACATCTGCGTCCATCAATGCCTGGAGCGTATGGGGATCAGGGAATGCGTTGGAGACCACCACTTTTCCCGTATTTTGATCTCCGCCTACCAATCCTAGTCGTCGTGTTAAAAATCGCGCAGCTGGAGGGATGGCATCGTCTTTCAAAAACATTCCTCCCTCAGCGGAAACGACCTGCTCAACGCGCTTCAACAGATGAGCCGATTGCAATCCAGGGACATCCACCCAGTTGACATAACCAGCCCTATTTCCTCCCAAAATCAAACTGTGGGGATGATCGCGGTGCGTCGTAGGAGATATGAGCTGCATGAGATCGATCATTCGTTCAGGATGTTCCTCAACCCGTGCGACATGTCGGAATCCCACCCCTTCGCGCAAGGTTTCTCGCGTAATGAGATGTTGCGCCAATCGTTGCACACGTTCATCTCCGGGATAGATGCGCACGCGCACCTTAAGTTCATTTAAATCAACTGATTCATCTCCATTCACAAACAGTTCTACTTGCCGATGAGTCTGGATGCCAGTGGTTCTAATACCGTCCAAAATGCGTGCGGCGAGATGAAACACTTTTTCCTCGTTGGTTGCCTGCTCGATGACCGCGGTGTACGGACCCAGTGCGATGGAAATGCCGCCCACAAAGAATTCTCCTGGACTCAATCGCTCCGGAAAACTTCCTGGGGGCATGACGCCCTGAACTCTATGCAGAACGTGCTTTCCCAGACGTAAAAGTTGGAACATCTCTCTATCCGTCATGTTGTCCTCGCAGATTCCATAAATCAACTGCAGCAAAGGGATTTCTACCACGCCATCCTCTCCAATTTTGTCGGCCACACCGTTAGGAATCCACAATTGATCGTCCTCAATCGCTCCTCGTATCGAATCTCCACTGAGCGACCTCTCCGGGTTGGTGATCAACAGACGTCCAATTTCCAGGGGCTCTTGCCTCACCAACTGTGCAAGTCGGTACAGCAACTTATCTTCTTTCCCTGGAGGGATGTTACGCAATGATGCGACAAGTCCCGCAGCGCGCAAACGCTGACCGTCGACTTCCATATCGTCTCTCAGGGTAATTTCTGGATGAAGCCCAACTTGACTGTGACCGCTTCGTCCACAAACGTCCAGCTGTGATGGTACTCCTCCTCTCAGCACATCTCTAACCAATCCTTCCTCCATTCCTGCTCGCAATGGGATTTCTATTTCTCCTTCCATGGCCGGTCGACCGTACGGGTCGATCGTCATGCTTGATGAATCAAGTGTGATGAGATTTGCGTCTCCTCCAATCCACGGTCGTGCCAAATCTGCGGGCATTTGAATGGTGCTAGTGGTTGCGTCCCTGAACCTAAACAACTTTCACTGTTTCGTCAAACACTTTGGGTGGACGAGTTTTTGCGTTACAATCTAAACACACTTTTACGCTCACCTTTGCGCCCATCATGATTTCTTTCGATCTCCGTAATCTGTTGTCCCTCTCCTCCGAGCATGGCCTTTCTGAAAAGG
>CAZEDN010000092.1:0-4996 GCA_964510905.1 uncultured Candidatus Peribacteria bacterium | reverse complement strand
AAATTTACGACCACCGGCTACCCAAGTTACGTCGGCCGCCCCGACTTTCGCCAAGCCGTTGCCGACTACATGAATCGCCGCTTCCAAATCGAAATGGACCCCGAAACCGAAATCTGCTCCACCATCGGCTCCAAAGAAGCAATTTTCAACTTTCCTGAGGCTGTACTCAACCCTGGTGACGTCGTACTCATTCCATCTCCCGGATATCCGCCCTACAAACGCGGCACACTTTTTGCAGAAGGAGTTCCTTACTTCTACCCCATGCTCGAAAAAAACAATTTCTATCCCGATTTCGATAGTTTTCCTGAAGACGTTCTAGAAAAAGCAAAAATCTTATGGCTCTGCTACCCACACAACCCCACCGGCGCAACCGCAACCCGTGAATTTTACGAAAAAGCAATCGAATTCGCGCGCAAATACAACCTCATCATCGGATCCGACGAATGTTACTCCGACATCACCCTAACCGATGAAAAACCCCTCTCCATCCTGGAAATCACCAAAGAAAACGTCATCGCCTTTCACTCTCTCTCCAAAAGAAGCAACATGACCGGTTACAGAATAGGATGGGTCGCCGGCGATCCCGAAATCATCGCCACATTCAAAAAACTCAAAACGAACATCGATTCCGGCACCCCAGACTTCATCCAATCTGCCGCCATCGCCGCCCTCCAAGACGATCAACACGTGCAAGAACAATGCGTTCGCTACCGCGAACGCGCCAAAGTACTTCAAAAAGCGCTCCGCGAAATCGGCCTCCCGGTGCGCGACGTGCAAGCCACCTTCTATCTCTGGCAACGCATTCCTGCCAACATGACTTCCGTTGAATTCGCCACCAAACTTCTCGACCCCGAAATCGCCATCGTGGTAACTCCCGGCAGCTGGATCTCCGACGAATGCCTAGGCACCCTAAATCCCGGCGAAGGATACGTCCGCTTTGCACTCGTCCCCAATCTTGAACAAACCGAAGAGGCGGCACACCGCCTCATTCAGAATTTTTCGCTCTAGTGCTCAAGTAGCGCGCAAATCTAGGAACAACTCAACTCAAGATCCATAGTTTGAACTTCAGTTTTTAAGCGAACAGAATCATCATACCCTTCACATCCATCCAATTCTGCCAACACATCAAATTTAGTTCCCGTTAATTCAGTCGAATAAGTTCCGTCAAAACCTGTAAATAAGACCAAATAGAGATCATCACTTTCAAAAACCATACGAACCGCTTCTTTAGCATTTCCATCTTGATCCATCACTGTTCCACTCAATGTACTCGTCATATCAGTCGCAACAATGCCACATCCAGCTAGGGCAAACAAAAAAACGGCCAAGAAAAGAGCTGATAAAAGTTTCTTCATGATAGGGAGGGTTAAAGTAAACCTAAAATACTATATTCTCCCTTTTCTGACAAGCTCCCGCTGTCAAAGCACCCCCTTCTTCACCAACAACTCCGCATTCGCAATCGCAATCCCCGCCGCCCCACGAATCGTATTGTGAACCAAAAGGTGAAATTTGACGTGCAAGACCGGACATTCACGCAAGCGCCCCACCGTCACCGCCATCCCTCCTTCCGCATTCCGATCCAACAACGGCTGCGGCCGATCCATTTCTCCCGTATAAATCACCGGTCCAAACGATTCAAATGCCTCACGCACTTCATCCAATGTTGGCTTCTCTTTAAACTGCACCGACACCGCTTCCAGGTGACCATCCTCCACCGGAACTCGATTGCACGTCGCACTGATCGTAAACGTTTCTCCAAAAATCTTGGCCGGCTCTCCCTCCAATTTATTTTCCTCATCATCGATGTACGGAATCACATTCCCCGTAATATCAAGCGGCTTCCCTCCTGGAAATCCCGCCCCAGACGTAGCTTGCATCGTGGTCACCAGAACTTTTTCCACCCCAAACTTCAACAACGGTTTCAATGCAGTCACCAAACCAACCGTCGAACAATTGGGATTCGCCACAATAAACTCTTTCTTGCCTGCAACCATCTCCGCATGTTTTGGGTTCACATCCGCCACCAATAACGGTACATCTTCGTCCATACGATGATTCTTGGAATTGGTGATCACCGGAATCCCCGCCCTCGCAAAAGCGGTTTCTACTTCACCCGCCACACTCGAATCCAATCCAGAAAACACAAAATCCACCCCCTCAAAATGCTCGGGTTTACACAATTTAACTTCCAAATCACCCAACTTTTTCCCAACCGAACGCTCCGACGCCCCCACGCAAGTCACCTCAAACCGTGGATGATTTTCCAAAAGCTGCATGAACCGCTCTCCCACCGCACCTGTAGCCCCTAAAATCCCAACTTTATAACGTTTCGTCATGTTAAAAAAGCATTAAACGCCGAGCATCACCTTAGGATCTTCATAAAAATCCATCAAGTTCAAATCACGCGCCACCGCTTCGTACACAATTTTCCCACCATAAGTATTCAGTCCTTTAGCAAATCCGTCACCATTTTGAAGCGACTCTTTGAGCGATGCTTCTACACCCTTGCCCGCCATCGCTAACAGATAGGGAAGCACGGTACTCGTAAGTGCCTGAGTGGACTGCCGTGCCGCCTGCCCCGGGATATTGCACACGCACGAATAGATCTTCCTATCGATCGTATAAATCGGTTCCTCGTGACTCGTGGGACGCGATCCCCAAATGCAGCCCCCTTGATCGATCGAAATGTCCACAATCACCGCGCCCTGCTTCATCGAACGCACCTGGTCTTCTGTAACCACTTCCGGTGCACGAGCGCCCGCCACCAACACCGACCCGACCAACACATCCGCTTCGGCAATTTTTTCATCGTAAACCGGTTGATCCGGCTTCAAAACTTCAAAATTTTTCGAGATGTGTGGTCCAAACAACTCATCAAACAACGTGCGCAATTCGTGAATCCGCTCATCGCGCAATTCAAAGATGGTCACATAGCCACCCATCCCCAGCGCAGTTCGCGCCGCAAACTCCCCAGCCACGCCCCCTCCAATCACCACGGTATGCGCCAAATCTGCTCCCGTAATATGCCCCAGTGTCAATCCGGCACCACCATATTTCTTCTGCAAATACTGTGCCGCATACTGAACCGATGTCACTCCAGCAATCTCACTCATCGGTGCCAACAACGGCAGCTTTCCATGTTCATCCTCCACCGTTTCGTACGCCACAGACGTAATTTCATTTTCGATAAGCCTTTTGGTCACCGACTTTTCAATTCCGGTCAGATGAAAATAAGTAAAAAGCGTCTTATTCTGCAATAAATCCAAAATGTAATACTCCTCACGCAACGGCTCCTTCACCTTCACCAAAATATCCACTTCGGTCGCCACATCCTCCGCATCACGCACAATCTGCGCTCCCGCATCCTGATAATCGTGATCACTGTATCCGGACCGAATTCCGGCCGTTTCTTGGACAAAAACCACATGTCCACGACTGACCAATTCTTTAACGCCATCAGGAACTAACCCAACCCGATTTTCATTATTTTTGACTTCTCGAACCGTTCCAATATTCATGAAGGAAAGTTTAGATTTTTAAGAGATTGAATCGCAACGAAACGATCGTCCGCTTTGAAAATATAAGATCCTGCAACCAACATACTGGCCCCTGCATCCACGCATTGCTGCCCCGTCCCAGCCTTAACACCTCCGTCTATGCAAATGTCCAAATCCGGTTTGAGCTCCCGAATTCGCGTCACTTTCGACAAACATTCCGGCATAAAATCTTGACCCCCAAACCCCGGATTCACCGTCATGACCAAAACCATGTCCACTAGATCAAGATACGGCTCAATTTCGGCCACATCAGTCGGAGGATTCAACGAAATCGCAGGCTTCACACCTAAATCGCGAATCTGCTTCAAAACATCAGCTGTATTTTCACCACAAGCCTCCACATGAATAGTAATCATCCACGCCCCAGCCTTCGCAAAATCTTCCACGTATTTCTCGGGATTCTCAATCATCAAATGACACTCAATCGGAAGACGACTTTTTAAATATTTCACCACCGGAGCTCCAAACGTAATATTCGGCACAAAATGTCCATCCATAACATCCGCATGAATAAAATCTGCATGTTCATCCACCGTGGCGATCTCCTCATTGATCTTTCCGAAATCGGCCGAGAGGATGGAGGGCCCAATTTTAAGCGTGAGCGCCATACATAAAAGGTTATGATTTTTCGATGTCCATCATTTTTTCCACACGTCGCTCGTGTCGTCCTCCTTCAAATTCGGTCTCCAAAAATGCCTTTGTAATCTGTTGGGCAATTTCCTCATCTCCCAAAATTCGCTCACCCATACAAAGGATGTTTGCATTGTTGTGCGACCGTGCATACTCAGCCATCTTCACATCCGTACATGACGCCGCTCGAATGCCCACATGCTTATTCGCGGCCATACACATTCCGGTCCCCGTTCCACAAATCAAAATCCCCAAAACACCGCCATTCTCAAAAACTTTTTCCGCCACCTCGCGAGCGATGTCCGGATAGTCCACGCTGTCTTCACTAAAAGTACCCAAGTCGGTCACTTCATGTCCCAGCGATTCGACATGAGGTTTGAGTTTCTCTTTGAGGGAATACCCGGCATGATCCGAGCCAATGTAGATACGCATAATGTTAGGTTACTTCCAAATCCCGGTTACAGACCGGTCTTCGTGAATATGTTGAATGACTTTTGCCAAGAGTGGCGCCACCGAAATTTGCTTGAGACCCGCAAACTGTTTCTCCTTAGGCAATGGCAACGAATTGGTCACCACCACTTCTTTAAATTTAGCTTTTTTGAGTCGATCCACACACGGCGGAGAAAACACCGCATGCGTCGCCGCCACATACATGTCTTTGTTCGCGCCTTCTTTCAACAACGCTTCTTTCGCCGCCACAATGGATCCTCCTGTGTCGATCATGTCATCAAACAAAATACAGGTCTTTCCTTTCACTTCACCCACCACAGAATGGGCCTCAGCCTTATTGTGAGCCGGACGCATCTTAT
>CAZEDN010000091.1:0-5020 GCA_964510905.1 uncultured Candidatus Peribacteria bacterium | reverse complement strand
ATGAGATTGCTCTCACACGATTTTGAGTCGTGCGCGTCTACCAGTTCCGCCACCGCGGCTTGATCAAAATACGATCAAAAAGGCACCTTAAAGCTCGCCTAAGATAACAAAATCCCTCTTTTTTGGCCAGGTTAAAACAACGGTTCCAGTTTGGTGCCCATGTAATCTTTCATTGCTAGGTACAGGAGATTTTCGCTTTCGAGATTTTCTCGTTTGAGTTCGTCCTCGATTTTAGCCACTTTTTTGTGGTAGTCCTCTTCGGAATAGGGTTCGTTGAGGATGTGGAATTTTTTGTGTTTGAGGTTGGCACACATGAAGCAATACTCGCATTGCTCACAGAAGTTGCAGTGAGCGCAGTCGCGGCATGAGACGATTATGAAGCAGTCGTCGCAGTTGTATGCGTAGTCGCATGAGCCGGTGTTGGTGCAAAGTTCTGAGTTGTGGGTGTGGGTGATGTCGGCGCAGTCATGGTTCCCGTATACTTCGTCGTACAGGTATAAACAGTCTTCGTTTTTGTTCCCGCCAAAGGCCATGTAGCAGCCTTTGGAGTTGGTGTTGTAGTCGCCAAAGACGTTTTCGTTGCTGTGGCCGCGCATGTATAAATGGGGCCACTTGAGTTTGAGTTCTTCGAGTTTTTGGTGGGCCTGTTTGAGGATGGCCGGGTCTTTTATTTGTTTTCCGTACTCTTCTTTGGTGAGTTTTTCGTTGAAAAGGTGATACTTTTGGCGGCGCAAACCTACACAACCGAAACAGTCACTACACCCGATACAATCAAAGCAAAATTGGCAGTCGGTGCAATTGGTAAGATCCTGACTTGAGACACATCCGTAACATTTTTCGCAATCGAGGCAGTCGTAACAGAGCTCGCAATCGTCGCAGTAGGAAATGTCGCAGGAATCTTTGCACGAGATGCATGTGTCGGTATAGAAACTGTCTTCAATACGACTGGAGGCAAAACAGAGGTAGCAGTCCTTGGATTTATAAAGAAAGCTGTTGTAGTCGCAGTTTTCGCAGTGCATCATCGGGAGCGCGAGTTTGGGTTCGCGAAGGATGAGTTGTTTGAACTGTTCTAGGTATTGAGATGCCATAGTGACTGGGATGAGTGGGCGTTTTTATTGTAGGGTTTGGTGTGTTGGTTTCGCAAGGGTACGGCGTAATAAAAATTTCATTTTTTTGTAATATTTTGTTCATCTCGATGTGCTACGTTAGGTTTGCTCTTTCTTTTATTATTAAAATATGCTATAGTTTTAATGTAATTTACATTAATTTTTAATTATAAAGCTATGGCATTACTTCAACTCAACGTGGACGATAACCTCAAAAAGGCCATTCAAAAAAAGGCGAAAACGTACGGTGTTCCGGCGAGCTCGCTTATACGGATTGTTTTGGTGCAGTCGTTTATCGAGGAAGAAGATGAGCCGTTTACTCCGGGCAATGTTTTTAATGCTGACCGTGATAATAATGGGAAGGGCATTCCTATCGAAGATGTTATTAAGCTCCTAGAAGATGCCCGACAAGCTGACTAAATTCATGCGTCGCTTAGACCCAAAAATGCAATTACGAGTTAATCAATTTCTTGAGATAATTCAAAGAAGCCCTCTTGGTGTAAATGGTGTTAAAAAACTAAGGGGTTGCAAGAATACTTACCGAGTCAGAATGGGGAAACTACGAATTGTTTATAGTGTTCATAATAAAAAAGTGACTCTTGTAGATATCGATTACCGCGGCAATATTTACTGAGTTCCCCTCCCTACACGATCGGCGTGGCGAATTTTTCTTCACCGGCTTGGGGGCCAGAGTCTTCGTCCGGTTCGGCGGTCGCATCTTCCTCCCAGGATTTGAGGGTGGCTTCTACGTCCGCGCGGGGACGGGTGTATTTCTCGCGGGAGGCTTCGATGATTTCTTTGGCGTAGTGCTTTTCGATGACGGGAACTTCGATGGTGCGGGCCGAAAAGGCATCTTTGATTTCTCCATCGATGGACATTTTGATGTAGAATTCTCGAACTCCCAGGTTAATGATGTCGCGAACTGCGAATTTGGGGGTGTACTCTTTTTCTAGAATCACCGCGTCTTCGGCGCCCACACGGAAGTTCAAAATCGAGCCCACATTACCGAATACCGTAGTCTTCACCAGGTCAGAAAGCTGTCCCATGTACTGGTGAGCCATGGTGAGGTTGAGGCGATATTTTCGGGCCTCGGAGAGAATTTCGGCAAACGTTTCGGTGGCGAAATATTGGAACTCATCACAATAGAGCGAGAAGTCTTTGCGCTCTTCTTCCGGCATGTCGGAACGGGCCATGGCTGCTTGTTGGATCTTAGTGATCATCATGGCTCCGATGAGTCCGCAGTTTTCTTCTCCCAATTTACCCTTCGAAATCTTCATGAGGAGGATTTTTTGGTTGTCCATGATGTCGCGAATGTCGATCTTGTTTTCGGGTTGGCCGACGATGTTTCTGATCAGGTTTGTGGAGACAAATTGACCCACTTTGTTGAGGAGCGGCATGATCGCTTCGTTGTCGAATTTTTCGCTCCAGCCAGCAAATTCGTTGACCCAGAAGTTTTTGATCACCGAGTCTTGGATGTTGGCCACGATCTTTTGGCGGTAGTTTTTGTCGGAAAGCATTTTGAGAATCGAGAGGACCGTCGTGTTGGGGGAGTCGAGAAGGGCTAATGTTGTGTATCGGAGCACGTGCTCGAGGCGTGGGGTCCAGTTGGCACCAAACAGCTTTTTGAAGATCTCGACGAATCCGATCGTCACACGGATGCGATATTCGGGCGGGACCCCGGCGAGGGGGTTGAATGCGATGGGATGATCGATGTCTCCGGGGTCGAAAAGAATCACGTCTTTGATGCGATTTTCCGGGACGTACTTGAGAACGTTATCGATCAAATCTCCATGCGGATCGAGCACTCCCACTCCTTTCCCAGCTTTTAAATCTTCTGCGATCAAGAGCTCCAACATTTTGGATTTACCGGTACCACTCTTCCCGACGACATAGAGGTGGCGGCGGCGGTCGACGCGTTTGATCCCGAATTTGATGTTTTGGTTGTGGTAGTTGGTGGAGCCGAAAACGGACAGTTCGTGAGGAGGCATAGCACCGTCTTTTGGCAAACTCTCTGGTGGTTCCTTCTTACGTGAAACCACATGCACGATGTGCGGCACCACGTCCGGTTCGGGATAGTGGTACACGGTCGCGAGCTCTTCAGTTGTGAGAAGGAATCCGTTATCGATCGTTCCTTTGACATACTTTTGCAGGAAGGATTGGGGATTGGCCTTCACTCCTTTGAGGCTGTTGAAGTCGGTGGTGTTGAACTGCTGGAAGGCACGTTTGATGCTGTCGATTTTGTTGTTGGCGATCTCTTGTGTAGGGGCGATGTACGCGATGCGAATGCCCACTTGATATGAATTTTTGTCTGCCTTTTTATTGAACTCTTCTTTTTCAGTGGCGCGAAGGGCGGTCTTCCCTTTGAGCTTTACGTAATCGCGTAATCGGAAAATATTTCGCAAACTGAGGATGCGCATTTTGATGCGTCGACCCACGTTGAGTTTCCAGTCATCGGGAAGTGGCTTTCCGACCACTTGAAGCCAAATTTCTTCTCCTTCGGCAGCCTTGGATAGGACGGAAAAGACTCCGGCCAGGGAGTCTCCTTCGAATTGTCGATGATTTTTGATGGGGTAGATGTCGCTTCTGGTGGGGAGAATTTCGCCGCACGCAAATCCTTTCGTTTTATTGAGCACTTCTGGGCGGACGTAATCTTTGACTTCGAAGATTTCGGCATCGGGATACTGGGCATAGATCTGACCTTCGACGGTGTGGCGCACATTGGAGGCGACACGCACATAGAAATAGACATGTTGGTGCATGGAGGTCACCTCGAAGGAAACCGTGGCATTTGTCATGGTCTCGTAAAGGTTCTCTAGGAGCTGTTCGAATACCGCTTCCTCGTTGGAGCCTGGTGGGATTTTGACCAACAATATGTGTTGTCGTGTTTGTGCCATTGAGGGGTGATTGCTTTACATCACTAAGTTTTATTATATCACTAAAGAGGGGGGCTCGTCAATCGGGGAGGTGAATGAGAAGAGTTGATTCATTAGTTACGAAGTTTAGGATCCCTCCGCTCAACTGGAAGGACCTCTTGAATTTAAAACTGATTCATGGTATAATTATATGATTTGACGAATTTGAAATCGTTGAATCGCTACAAATTTAAATAAAAATAAACCCCAACACTATGCCTCCTTCTGGCGATCTCCAAGAAAACACGGGGCCTACGGGAGAAAAATTCTACACTCCCAAAAAAGAGCTCGGCCCAGGGCGTTGGCCCAAAATGAGCGATGATGACCGGAACCAGGTCTATGAAAGCACCAAAAAGGCACTCGCGGAAAGTTTGAGTACCGCGGATCGCGAAAGCTTGAGTGCCGCTTTGTGGACTGAGGTGGCTAGTCCCGCTGTGAATTATAAGGTTCACTTTGATGCGACCGACCCCAAATTGAAAGGGATGCCGATCAGTTCGGCCATTTTGTTGGCTGCAACGCAGGCACAGGAGGAGGGCTTGCTTACTGGGCGCAAACCTAAGGAGGTCATGTTTTATTGCTTGGATTATCTGCAAAATGCGGACCGGAATAACATGGTGAATATTGATTTGGTGGATAAGGGAGACACGATCGACATCTATACGGATGCGAATGGTGAATGGAAATTGAAGGTGACGAAAAAAGATGGAACGGTACGGATGGATGGATGGTTGTTTCCACCTCCGCCGGAAGATGTGGGGCCGCCGGATGGTGGCACTCCTCTCACCGTTGATCGAGTGGAAGGGCCCGATGGTGGCACCCCTCTCACCGTTGATCGATCTGATGGACCTACCGATGAGGGTACACCCATCACTGTTGATCGAGTGGATGGCCCGGATGGTGGTACACCTCTCACTGTTGACCGATCTGATGGACCTACCGATGAAGGCACACCCATCACTGTTGATCGAGTGGATGGCCCGGATGGTGGTACACCTCTCACTG
>CAZEDN010000090.1:0-5033 GCA_964510905.1 uncultured Candidatus Peribacteria bacterium | reverse complement strand
ATGAGGAGGGACGGAAATCGTCGATTGCAAAAATTGGAAAATTCCTGCGCATGAGGTGTGATCAGAACATTATTGTTGCCGCGCGTTTTATCTGTGGGGAGCGCATAAATTCCCTGCGCATCCAAAACCACCGGACATTTCGCTTTCTTAAGAATCGCCTCAACCGCAATCAGTGTCTCTTGTCGTTCACCAATCCCCGGGCCAATCACCAAACATCCCTGCCGCTCACTCTCCAGTGCAATCGGATCCACCCCTCGTGCATCCAAATATTCACCCTGAAACGACTTCACAATAAAATCCGGATAATAGGTCCGACTCACCGCAAAATTACACTCCGGAACACACAACGTCACCAGGTCAGCACCTCCAAATAGCGCCCCCATCCCCGCAAGAATTGGAGCCCCATAGTAATCCAAGCTTCCTCCCACGATCATGACACGCCCATTCATACCCTTATGCGAGTCATCTTGATGCCGGGGATACAGCTCTCTCACATCCGATTTTTTGACTTCCGTAAGCATGCCAAAAGGTTAATGGAGGATTTATAATTATAGCATAAAATGGAACGGAAGGCACGAAACCTAAACTTCCGCTAAAAACGCCTCATTGATCTCACTCTGTTTGAAGATTTTTCCGTGAAGCGAAATGTAGATTCCCGGTTCCAGTCCCGTCACCTTCGCGACCGAAAATCCTAAATTGAATGGCGCATCCGAAAAGGTCCGTCCATCGATCGGCATCAACGAAGCGGTCAATAAAACCACCTGATCTTTGCGCTTGAGATGCTTTTCGAGATACTCCGCCGTATCGGGCAACGTGTACGTTCCATGCGTGATGATCACATGCTTAGCAGGGGTCGCTTCCACGGCTTCTAGGATACGCTGTCGATCCTCTTTCGTCAGATCACGACTGTCCTTCATGCAAACTTCCGTAAAATCCAACTCATTAGGAATTTTCAAAGTATCCAAATAGCGCGGCAAGATCGAATGCTCGTACGTCACTTCCTGATCGCGTGAGCCATCATAGTACGAATCGATGCTACCGCCCGTCACCACAAAGTGAATCATCGGATGGTCGTTCATGAAAAACTTTTAAGGCTACTATTCTACACCTTGTGTCAAAATTTGTACAGAAACTACTGGATCTCATCGATGGGAGACTCCTCGCGATCAACATGAGGACGTGCCGCTTGAACCGCTCGAAGGGTGGCTCGAAGGAATTCGTCGGGCCGTGTACGGACACGCGTTTGGAGCTGAGGAAGTGTCAGATGCATGTGCATCAACGCGTACTCCACTTCAATCGTAAGAACCTCATCTTCCTGGGGATGGTCCTCTTCATACTTCTCCTTAACTTGAAAGAAAAACGTCAGAAAATCGTCGCTCTCAAAGAAATCGCTCAACGCTTCCTCATCCCGTGCCGCCTCACCAATTTTGGGAGGTTCTCCGTTCGGCCCATACACCAGTTTCCCCTTCCACACCGCCTTAAAGATCGGACTATCCAAGGATTCAAACCCATACCGTCGCGGAAAATGATACAAATGGAACAGCAATGCCTGAACATTCCGGATAGACGTCGATGCCCAATCATACGCCAATAGGGTTTCCGGATCGAGCACCGAATACGACCCATCCAATGGCGAAAGACCCAAATAAATCGGTCGCGCGGCTTCGTAAAGCGTATCGGTCTGCTCCGCAAACAAACGTTTCATTCTTGAGTTGGGAGTCAATTTCACGAGATACGTTTCATAAGCGATCTTATCCATCAAGCGAGGCTCACTCATCCGAAAGTAGCTCTGAAATCCATACTCAGGCGACATGAGAGAACCTTCCAACTCACCCACCATCTCCTCAACCGAATCCGGCCCGTCCAAAGCCTCCACCACAGCTGGGTCCGGACCACGTTTCTCCGGAACATCCTCTGGCTCTTCCGGGAGCTCGATCCCAAACTCCTCAAGGTGCGCATGAAAATAATCTGACGCAGCAGTAAAAAATTCTTCCGGCGTTGAAAACTCTTGCGCATGCCCATCCACCACTCGCGTGACACCGGTCGTTTTATACAGTTGATACCAATTTCCATTCGGATCAAACTCAACGGTGAGGTAGGTATCCTGAAAGCGACGTCGAGACGGGCGATCCTTAAAATAAACACGCGGCTTTTGTCCCTTTTCCATCCGTTCCGTGTCCACCACCATCACATGATCCACGTGATTGAACTCTTCCAATTGATTGAAAAATGTTTCCACCGGTGCCAGCGCCTTTTGAAATCCACGCAACGGCCGTTCCAACGGCGGCAACCCAAACTCCTCTCGATGCCGTGACAAATAGTACTTCAATGTGCCGAGGTCGGACGTGATGGGCGCCACCGGTAGAGAATCTAGATCCTGTTTGATGTGATACTCGCCCTTCCCACGATCGTACGCTACATACAAAAGGGGAGTGTCGTTCCCTTCTTCAAGAATACCCATCCAAATCGCCTCTTCCGTCTCTTCCAAAACCGCCAATTGATACCCTTCGCCCAAGCGTGCACACAGCGCTCGATCCACCTTTTCCGCTATTTCCTGCGTCTCGCCATTAACCTCCACCCGCTTCGCTAAAAGATCCATCTTCTCATTCGCGTCAACGCGCTGCCCCACCACTTCGCTCAAACCATGATCGTTTGTGGAACGGTGCGCTTCGAGGGACATGTTAGGGAGGGGATTGGATTACAAATACTCATTCGTGAAATAGTGGTCCACATCCGCAATATTCCCGGATTCATAGAGGAACGTGGTCTCATCCATGCCGCCATAGAGACGGAATTTATCGCCTTGGATGACGAGACGTGCCTCGACATCTTGCGTTTCCTTCCGAACAACAACATACTCCTTATCACCCGCTGGCTTAATGGTGAAAAACTGCGAATCAAAATGTTTCTGCAGGGTCTCAAAAGCCTGCTCTCGAGGAGAAGATGGTGCGTCCTCAGTGCCTTCGCGGGGAGCATTATCGGGTGTTGCATCGGTGGGTCGTCCTTTTGTAGCGTCTTCATCAGGAGCCCCAGGGGCCATACCGCTGCGGCCCGACAACACTTTCTTAACCTCTGAATCGATTTGTTCGGTCGTTGCGCCGGCAAGATCTATAGGAGAAGTCTCGCCAAGACGTGGTACGGGAGCCATCGCTTCATCATACACCGCAACCTTGAGTTGATCACGGTTGTGAATCTTTATTTCACCGTACTGACCAGAAGAAAAGTCAGGATAATCATAATGTAGGCTCGTCTCATCTTCAGAGAGCAGCAAACGATTTCCGAGAATCTCACGCAACTCAGATAAATTATCCATCAATCCTTGAGCCGATGCTAGCTCATGACTAAGTCCCGTCATTCGATAATTAATGCGTTTTTCAAAGGACTCAACATTCGTAATGACGGACATGCCAAGATCTTCTTGATTAGCAGAATCAACAAGGATCTTAATTTGCAATCCAATATCGTTATTTGGGTGAGAGAAAGGAGTCCTTAAAGCAATGGAAAATTCTCCTCTCTCGGAGCCAGACGAAAGACTAAGGATTTCATACCGCTTTCCATCCGTGGCTTCGTAGACCAGTCGTGAACGACTCGTGAGCACTCGTTCACGTATAGGGGAGGGCAGAGAAGAAAGCTCGATCGATGCCTCAACGGTAGGCAAAGCCAACCCCAATCGTTCAGGATTGCCCTCGGCGGACAGATGTTCCGCAATAGCAGAAATATCCTGAGAAGTTTTTTCATTATCATCATTAACGATAAGGCGATATCGATTTTGAGCGACATCAAAAGCAAGATTTATATTTGGGATTGATGTGCCATCACGTTCGAACGTAAAGACAGTTGTTTCTTTTGAGCTGCGGCTATCGATAGCCATCGATAGGCGATGGTAGCTGAGGACCTCTCCTAGCCCTGTTGAAACCTCTTCCAACTTGGCCGCGCGCGCCGCTGTAAGTTCTCGCTGTGCAGCCGCTTCAGACGCCGCACGTGCCGCCTCCTGTTTTTTCGTTGCAACCTCTTTTTCGCGGCGTACCTCCGCCTCATGCTTAGATCGAATGGCCGGGATATCCAGTCGACTCACTGGATCTGAATCTCGCAACGCTTCATACGCAAAGTGTTTATAAATGGACGTAACGATATCGTCATTGCGCTCGTCATTTGGGCTATACTCAGAAGCCAAAACAGCATCTTTATCGATGGCAACGCTCGACTCAATCGCTCCTTCGTGCAAGATGGTGAGATCAAGGACATCATCGGGATAGTTATCCCCCACGCGAGCGACGTGAAGGCGGGCACGCATGGCATTTCCTCCATCTGTTATGTCTGTTCGGATGATCACACGAACTCGATCATCATCGATGTTCAGTGCACCGAGAACATCTCTGCGGATTTTTTTGAGGACGCGCTGCGTTTCGGCAGAGCTAAACGGTCGTTTTGGCAATTCACGCGGACCTTGAGGAGCTGGGGGTGGCGCGTCCGTCGGAGCTTCATCCCCTTCAGGCGGACCTTCGCCATGGATGGTCTCCGCAGGGGGTTGTTCGGTTACCCCTTCTAAAGGTGGGAAAGCAAAGTGGTCTCGGTGTCCATTGATATAGCCAACCACTTCTTCAAGGGTATCGAATGTTTGCCAACCCAGGTAGGCATCTTTGACGTGATCATCCTTTACTTTAAAGCGAGGTGAAGCCCCAGACGTTTTCTTGATCCAGGCCACGCCAATTTCACCTTCTTCTTTTTCAACGATGATATGAACGGAGAGCTCTTTGCGGTGAAGGCGATCCACCTGCACCTCAGACCAATCCGTGTCGAGCTGTAGATCACCAAAGACTCCTGCTACCTCATCTCGGAATTCAATCTGTTCAGGGGAGAGGTCACGATCGGCCTCAGGAGCTCCTTCATCAGGCGCTTCGTCAGCCTGCGCAGCCCGCACTTCCTCTGCTTCCGCATCCATCTGTTCTATTTTTTGACGAAGTGATTCAATGTGCACCCCACTCGCCGGATCCAAGGAGATGAATTCATGGACAAGAAGATAATCGAGAAAA
>CAZEDN010000089.1:0-5045 GCA_964510905.1 uncultured Candidatus Peribacteria bacterium | reverse complement strand
GATCACTTCATTTTGATTCAAATTCACAGAAACCGCATTTGTATAAACACCTTGTTGCTGATCCTCTGGAACCTTGAGTTGAACGGATGGTTGAGCTCCCGCTTGAGCCGCCGCATCACCGGCATCGTCTTTTTGAGCCATGGCTAAAAATGTTAAAATATATGACTTATAACTGATGTGGCGCAATTATACGCTACTCCTCAAAAAAATCCACATCCCAGAGAAGAAGAAAGAACATTTTGAGCATATGGGTCACCGAGAGATGATCCACCTCCACCGCCAAAAACGTCTCCTTTTCCTGAAGGATGAACATGGCGTGTCGCCCCATGATCATAAAATTCACCGGCCCTCGCAAGCGCGCATCCGGCACGTATCGCACCTCCAAACCCTGTACATATTTTGACAGCACCGATTTTTGAGAAAACGGCAGCAGCAGCCGTGGAGTTACCTCCGCTCGCTCAACAAGTTTGCTGAAAAAATTCCACAACGAACCGTCATGAGCCACATACCAGTCCGGAGAGTCATTCACAGCCTCCAGACAAATTTTCTCGAAAAGTCGCCGATCCTCAAAAAAGCGAATACGTCCCCCATCCACCATTTCCCCCGAATGCCCATTCAAAAAGGAACTTTTGATTTCCGGCAACACATCACGAAAGCGCTCTTTTTTAGCCTGAATTGAAGAAACCTGTTCATCGCAATGCTTTAGAAAAGCCTCAGGCGCTGCCGCTCGATAAACGCGCACACGCTTCCGCTGATAACACGTCATAACATGCATGGAGCACAACCGCTCTAAAATCGAATAGGCACTGAGCCGCGGAAAGTCACAATGTTTAGCCACAACACTCGCCGACCCCTCCCCCAATTTGAGTGTGGCGAGATACACCTTAGCTTCTCTTGGGCTCAAGCCAAACGCGATCAAAGCGGACTCAAACATAGAACTAGGGTAAAGGTCCGAATAATAGCGCTTTTTTTGAAAAAGTCAAGGCCTACTGACAAAAATCGCTGAATAGGGCCTGTGTTGTTCACGCCCAAACAACAGATCCAACACTTAAATATAACCTGAAAACCACCACCCTAAATTGTGTCAAAGCGTTGAAACAGTCTGCTGTTTTTGACAAGAAGGTCGCCCCGTCGCATACTCGTCTCCCACCTTAACCGCCTTTTGCCATGCACGTCCTCATTTTGAACCACCACCCCATCCACACGGAGTTTCTTCAGAAAGGGCTCCGTTACCAAAACATCGGCGCCGATGCATGCCGCCCCGAAAATATCCTCAAGCTCTGGTACGGACAATACGATGCCCTAATCATCCCCCTAAAATCGTGGGATCGCCCACCCTTTCCCAAACTGCTCGAAAGCATCCAAAAATTAGGCAACATCCCCACACTCATCACCACCAAATTCCCCCCACCCGACACACTTCAAACCTGTTTCTCCGAACGAAAACACCTTCAGTTCATCAATAGCCGGCTCCCCTTTCACCGCCTCACCGAAAGTCTCAAAAGCATGATCCAAAAGCCACTCTCCACGACCAATGGTTCCCCTCGACTCAAAGTAGGAGACTTGCACGCCGACATCGAAACCCGCCATGTGGAACGAGAGCAACAGCCCCTCTACCTCCGGAACAAAGAGTTCAGCCTCCTCGAATCGCTCATGCGCAATGCAGGAAAAGTCCTTACCCGCACCTTCCTATTGGAAAATGCATGGGATCGCAACACCAACGTTTTGAGCAACACGGTTGACGTCCACATCAATCGATTGCGAAAAAAAGTGGATGTCGGATTCACCTATTCCATGATCCAAACCATCCCCTGTATCGGGTATAAAATCCTCTCCGAGCACGAGATCCAATACATCAAAAAGCATAAAACAAAAATATAATGACGAAATCTTTACCCACCATAGATTATGTGCTAGTTTAGCAATATATAAATTTAAACGTCACTCCCATGGCTACCGAACCTCCCATTTCATTCACCAGTGGATCGGCCACCGATGCGGCCGAATTTAACCTTAAAGAAATCATCGACAAACTCCTGTTGGTGCTTTCCGAAAAGGAAAAATACATCATTCAACACCGATTCTCCATCGGCACCGACTCCAAGAAAACACTGGAAGCGATCGGCCAACACTATGGAGTGACTCGCGAACGAATCCGCCAAATCGAGAAAAACGCCCTCAAGAAACTCAAGCGAAACGCCTTCAATACCAACCTCAAAATCATCAATGAACTCGGTAAGAACATCATCAAAAAGCATGGAGGTCTACTCGTAGAGAAAAAATTGGTGAGCATTCTACTGGGAACACTCAAAAACGTTTCCCCCACCGAGGCCAACGAAGTCAAACTGTCGCTCGCTCTCGATCCAGACATCGCCAAGGCAAGCAACACTCTCGACTTCGAGCCGCACTGGAGATTCAACACGATCAATGTAGGACTCATCCGCAAGATCGCAAACGCCGGATACAGCGTCATGGAAAAGAAGAGCAATGTGGTCCCTGTCGACACCATCACCAAGCTGGTCATGAAAGAAGTGGGCGACATTCCCGAGGCGCTCGTGATTTCGGTCCTCGAGGTGGCCAAGCGCACCAAATTCGTAAAAGAAGGGGTCGGACTCAAGGAATGGCGACACATCAACCCTCGCACCCTCCGCGACAAAATCAACTACATTCTCGAACGCGAGCACAAACCCTTGCACTTCGTCGACATCGCCAACAAGATCCGCGAATCCAAGTTCGACCAAAAACGCATCAACGTCCAAGCGGTCCACAATGAGCTCATCCGAAACAACCACTTCGTACTCATCGGGCGCGGCATTTATGCCCTCGACAAATGGGGTTACAAACCTGGAACCGTCAGCGACGTGATCTCCGCGATCCTCAAGGATGGCACCCCACGAACACGCGAAGAGATCATGAAAGAAGTGCTCAAACAACGCCAAGTCAAAAAGATCACCATCTACCTCAACCTCAAGAACGATCCTCGCATCAAGAGCTTGAATGGTGATCGCTATCAGTTGGCGGCGTAGAGCTAAAAATGGGTTGTCAGCAGATCAATGAAGCAGTAAGCTTCATCTCCTGTTTTAATGCGCCCATGGAAGCAATCACAGGCATAAATGGAGAAGGCTTTCGCCCCATTCCCACGGACCCTGAAACCGCCGCCTTTCGGGAGGCACTCATGCGTGGACAAGGAACGCGTGCCGAATTTATCACACATCTACCCCACACATGTCGATTGGTGGATTGGGGCGACCCAGGCATAGATTGTGAGGAGTTCATTTTTGGAACTCGAGGAACACGAATGGCTATCATGCACATGTTTCCAGCAATCAGGGATCCTAAACCTGGAGATGCCGCTTTTTATTGCAATACTCCATACGACGTCCCTCATGTCGGTCGGCTCGAAGAAGACGGATTGGTCATTTCCAAATGGGGAAACGGGCCCATCATAAGGCACCCCTTAGACGTCGTACCCGTCACTTTCGGGGAATTGGTATGTTTTCGCCGAGCAAATCGAAGAAGAATGTTGGCGCGTCTCAATAGATAAGAAATGGGCAAAAGGTGTATCCTGTGAAAAAACTTGACATGACAAGCAGAAGATGCTTAAATAAACACCTTTTGCCCATTTCTTATGGTTCCAGCAGATGTAGACGGACAGCTTCTTCCTCACGAGACACACATGCTCGGTGTGGACGTCGCTGATGTACACGAGTACATCGAGCAACAGTTTGGAGAAAAACCAACTCAACAAACAAATCTCCGCACCCAAATCCGGCAAGGAATCCAAAATTGGTGGAGCGCTCATCCACAGCTGTGCGTTTTTCTCGACCACCTGATCCAAGTTCAGCTGCAATGGGACCCTCTTGCTGAAGGAAATGAAGACTGGCTCATGGCTGGCTTGGAGAACGCCGCATGGATCGAAGGCGCCCAAAACTCTATTGCAACCCTTCTCCCCACGCTCGATTGGCAGGAAAACACAGGACTCGAAGCGTGTCGAGACTTCATTCTCGCGCGTCTCCTCGTTCACACACAAGTCCACCTTGAATCGCTCCCTACATCCACTCAGTCCGACGAAGAAGCTTCGACTCCTGCCCCTGAAGAAGTCGACACCCACGCCGCCGAAACCCATACAGAAGCCGTAGAAGCCACGGAAACCGATCCCGAAGAAGAATCTGAGCCAAATATCTTCCCGGACATCCCGGCCGAACTACTGGTCATCCCTGAAGGACGAGAGACACAAATAGACCTCCTCTCTGTCCTCAGGCCCATTGCTGAAGAACTCAAAGCCCACCCCGAAACACAAAAAGCGTGCCGCCGTGTCCTCATGAACCCCAAACGTGCGTTAGCGATTGGAGGAAGAGGGAATTATGGCTCGTCTACAGAATTGATCGTTCAATCCCTGCTCGCCTTAAGCACCGGTGAACATCCTTTCCAACCCTATAAAAAATTGCGTGGCCCCATGAATAGAGCCTCTCGCATGACAGGCACCGTGATTGGATGCGTATTGAAGGGTCTCATCACCAACGCGCCCTCCTACCTCAACCAAATGCCTTACGCTGAAAACGTCGAACAATACGATAATCGCCACGCCGAAAATAACACTCGCTGCACTCAGGTGCTCAGAGAAGGATTCGCCCTTCCAGAATGCAAGGCCGCCCTCACCGAACTCATGGCACTACGAGACAACGAAAAAGATCCCTTCTTAAAAACGATTTACACAAGACTCATCACCGCCCTCGAAGCAGAATACCAACGCGCCCGCGGAGACTACGATCAGCGCCTCGGAAAAGAATCACTCACGCTAGCCGAAATCCAAGACCAGCGCATACCCGCAACCCCACTCATGAAAACCGCCATAGCCGAACTCGAACCCGACCCAGAATTTAGAGAAAAAGATCGACAACATAAGTCTGTTGCGCGGCGAAATATCGACCCGCGTGACGCATCTTCCATTTTCTGGCACGCCGCCAAAGCCGCAAGAAACGATGTACGAGAAATTCTCCCAGCTAACATTTCCCTAGGGGGAGGGTTCACTACTCGAGCCGATT
>CAZEDN010000088.1:0-5091 GCA_964510905.1 uncultured Candidatus Peribacteria bacterium | reverse complement strand
TCAAGTGGATCCGGCCCTCGTTTACGAAGAGTTCAATGCGGTCAAGAAAGATCCGTATGCCACCTCAAGAACGCATCAGGAGTTGGAGGGAGCTCAACCTGAAAAAGTTCAATTTTCAGATCAAGAATATTTCTTGGGGCTTTTGCTTGCTTTCCCCGAACAGGTTACGAAAGAAGTGTTGACACTTGAGTTAAAAATGCTATCGAAGTCAATAAAATTGATTTACAAACAGGTTAGATCTCAGTATAATACCGGCGCTTGTGTCGACGTTCATGGTATTCTAGAGAGCTTACAGGAGAAAGAATCGAAGCGTTGGGAGGTGATCATCTTGTATGCCGAAGCGAAAAATGCGGATCTTTCCAAGGAGATGGTGACAAAAGGAATGATGGAGGTGGGAACACAGCTCCAAAAGTCTCATCAGAAGCAAAAAACGGAAGAAGTGATGCATCAGATTCGTGAGGCGCGTAAAGCGAATGACCATGAGCTCGAAGACAAACTTTTTCAGGAGTATTCTCGACTCATTGCTTAAAACGGCCTATGGCGCGTACTAAAAAATTCATTTCTCATTTCACGGACGATAAGTTCGACGACTATCCTCCCGAAGTTCGCAAACTGGTAGCGAATGGACGCGAGCGAGGTTTCGTAACGCAGCAAGAGCTCATGCAAGCGATTCCGGATGTGGAGAACGATGTGGTGCTTTTGGATGAGATTTATACGTTGTTTTTGGATCTCGGCATCGATGTGATCGACGTGAAGGATAAATTGATCTGGGAAAAGAAGAAAGAGGAGGCTGATGCCAAGGAGGAGAAAAAGGATAAAAAGAAGAAGAAAAAAACGGCAAAGGACAAAAAAGAGGAGGCTGAGGCAGCCGATAAAAAAGCTCGCAAAGAGGTGGATTTGAGTGACATTGCGAACGATTCGATTCGTATGTATTTGTGTGAAATTGGTAAAGTGGATCTTTTGACGGCGAAGCAGGAGGCGGAATTGGCGCGGCGTATCGCTAAGGGCGATCAATCGGCCAAGAAGTTACTGGCAGAAGCGAACCTCCGTTTGGTGGTGAGTATTGCGAAAAAATACATCGGTCGAGGCCTTTCGTTCCTCGATTTGATCCAAGAGGGGAACATTGGATTGTTCCGTGCGGTAGAGAAGTTTGATCCGGATCGTGGATTTAAATTTTCGACGTATGCGACATGGTGGATTCGACAAGCGATCACGCGCGCCATTGCGGACCAGGCTCGAACGATTCGTATTCCGGTCCACATGGTGGAAACGATCAACAAATTGACGCACACCCAGCGTCGTTTGGTGCAAGAATTGGGACGTGAACCGTTGATCGAAGAGTTGGCGGCTGAAATGGCCATGGACATCAAGAAGGTCCGCCACATCATGAAGATCTCTCAGGATATTGTGTCTTTGGAGGCTCCTGTTGGGGCTGAAGAGGACAGTAAATTGGGTGATTTTATCGAAGATCAGGAGTCTCTTTCTCCTTCCGAGCTCACCAATCGCAACATCATCAAGGAAAACATCCACGAAATGTTGCACTATCTTTCGCCACGTGAGCGCAAGATCATCGAGATGCGGTTTGGTTTGAAGGATGGTATTGGGCACACATTGGAAGAGGTTGGGCAGGAGTTTGGTGTGACGCGTGAGCGTATTCGTCAAATCGAGGCCAAGGCACTTCAAAAACTCAAAGAACACCCCACGAGTGTTCGCATTCGTTCATAATTTTTAACCTTTCCCTAGAATGACCCCTAAGAAAAAAGCCAAGAAAATCGTTAAAAAAGTGGAACCTAAAAAGAAGGATCCGGTCGCGGCTCCTCCTTCTGATGACAAAGTGACTTTTGTGACCAAGGAGGGGTTGAAGCAGCTTCAGGATGAGTATGGACAATTGACCACAGTGAGTCGTAAAGAAGTGGCCAAGCGTCTGGAGGAGGCGATCAGCTATGGAGATCTTTCTGAGAATGCGGAATATGAAGAAGCGAAGAACGAACAAGCGTTTTTGGAGGCTCGTATCGTCGAGTTGGAAGATAAGATCAAATACGCCAAAATCATCACGCATAAGAAAGGAAAGGTGGTGGAATTGGGGAGTGATGTGGTCATCAAACGTATGAAACCTCGTGAAGGAGACAATGAGGAGTACACGATTGTGGGTTCGACCGAAGCCGATCCATTGGGCCATCGTATTTCGAATGAATCGCCTATTGGTGCGGCCCTATTGGATCACAAGGTGGGAGATCTTGTGGAGGCACGTGTTCCGGCCGGGAAGGTGACTTATAAGATCGTGAAATTGAAGTAAATCATATACTTCCCTCGTAAACGAGAGAACCGTTGGGTTAAAGTTGGCGGCTTTCTTTTCTGTACCGATAGTTCGACCGTTCCAGCGACGGTCGACTATCTACATCCTCGCGGTGCTGATTTTTGCTTCGCAAAAAACCAAGCTCAGCACCGCTGCGTAAGTTACTTCAAAGAAAGCCGCCAACTTTTCGGTTAACGAACCCCTAATGTTTACTCGAGAAGATACGATTTACTTCTTGGGGAGGGCGTGATATTAATAGATCTTAGCTTTAACTTAATTCATGGGAAAAATCATCACCCCAGGAGGGTTGGATTTGGGCTTGGGCGCTGTTGCTCCAAAGGGCCCTTCACGCCGAGAGGCTCTAACATGGTCGGCTGTGGCGGGTGGTGGTGTGGTTGCTGCTGTGACACATCCTTTGGCGGCGCGGGCGGCCAAGCTGTTGGAGCCGAGCACGGCGTTTGAGCAACAGATGCAGAGAGCGGCTGAGAGAAAGAGGATTGGATTTGTGGATGCAGGCGTGGATGCGTTTGCTTCGGATCGACGGAAGGAATTGACGCGGGAATATGCGCGATTTCATTACTTGATTGATGATTGGCGCTTGGAGGATCCGCAGGCGATTATTTTGCATGCGACGGGCGGACCAACTTATGAGTCGGTTCGAAATACGTTTGAAGGGGATACTTTGCGTGGTCGGCCGGAACTTGAGGGAACGGCTAATGCGGTTAATGTGAGTGCTCATTTTGTGATCGATCGAGATGGGACGATTCATCAGCATGCACCGCTTGATTTCATGTGTCGTGGTGCGATTGGTTACAACTGGACGGCACTGCATATTGAGGTGGTTTCGGATCGTGACGATCGGGACCCTTATAAAAAGCGTTCAGTGGATGATCCGTCGATGCCTTACACGGAAGAGCAAGTCCGTTCTGCGGCTTGGTTGACGGAACAATTGATGGGGCGCTTCCCAACGGTGAGGTATGTTTTTCCGCATCGGGATTATCGAAAGGATCCCTATCGAGAACTCATTCGTGCGGAGGGAGATTCCAATTACCATCCTGGGAACCCACATTTTGGGAAGGAGGACCCTTATGGGGATGACTTTGCTCGAGTATGGGAGAAATTACGAGAATGTCCTAAATGCTTAGAGCACTTGGAGCGTGGCGAAATCTAATGCTGGGTTTTTTGCGGCCAATTTGGCCCATGTTTTGACCATGCCGACCGCACCTTCTGCTGTGGTGAAACTGAGTGGGTGTTCGTACTCTCCTTCGGTTTGGTTCCAGACCGCATAGTAGTACTTGCGGCTTCCTGCTTCTTCGTCATGTTGGGATGTATAGCCATAGGGTTTGATGCAAGCTTGGCCGCATTTTTGGCCCTTTTCGTTGAAGAGTGGGATTTTGAAGCGCAGGGAATCGGACATGTCAAACGATAAGCCTTGGTCGGCAAGTTCTTGTTCTAGGTCGATCATCATTTTAGCGTAGAGAACTGCATCGGTGGTGGCATTTTCTGCTTCTTCAATGTGGGCATCGCAGGTTGCTTTGTCCAAATCTTCACAGAGGGTGCCTCGATTCAGTTTACCCCCAGGGGGATAGAGATGTTCTCGGACCGCAAAACAGATCGTGCCCAGCTCGCTGGCGGCGTTTGCTGGATCTTGAAGGTCGATGGGGTAGGGATCATAGTCGATAGAGGCGACTGTCATTTCGAGTTCAGTCTCTTCTGGAATGGGAATGCCACCCAAGTGACGGTAAATTCCAGATCCCTCTGCAAGGGTCACTGGAACACCCCCGGCACTTTGGGTGGGGTAGCAGGTGAGCGCGTTGGCATCGTCGTATGGATGAGTGCATATCACATCTTGGAGGCGTTCGATACACGCTTGGAGGGCTGGTAGCAGCGTTCCAGGGACCACATGTCCTTCAGGGGTCTTTTGAACATGGACCCTGGGGAAACGAGGGCCATTTTTACCGGTGGCTTTTTGGGGGTCGATTTCACGCGCTCTGGCGATATCGGGTCTTTTTAATCTTGCGAGAAAATCGTCATCCACCCACCAATGGAGAGCGATCGCCGTGGCCAATGCTGCACCGGCGCCAATCAGTCTACCAACCTGTGAACGTGGCGAAGGACCTTTTTCCACAAAAAATGATTAAGGAGTTTAATTTAACTCAACTGTTGGTTTTTCACAAGGAGGGTTGATCTTGGATGAAGTCTCTTTCATACCTTTCGATATGTTTGAGGACAGCTTCAGTGTCATGGGCCGGTCTTCCTTTCTCGTCTTCTTCGCTACGGTAGACGCGATAAGTAAAATTAATTTCTCCATCTCGTTCTCCACCCTTGGTTTCTGAGCGTTTAGCTACAACGAGAATAGTTCCTATTGTTTTTCCTGCTTCATTTTTAATGGTGATTTTTCTGCGGAGGGCATCGGAGGCGTCGATATCGGTGAACTCATTTTCTTCTAGCATCGCATCTAGATCATCCATGGCGGTTTGATAACCCTCTCCATCGCTCCCTTCGGCAATGGCTTCACTGAGACGTGCGTCGCAATCTTCTTTTGGGGGCATGTCATCACAGAATTCTTCAGCGTTGATTGGCGTATCTGGGAAAAGCCACGTACGGGTGGCCAGATGGCACATTGAGACGGCTTGCTCGGCGCTCCAGGTGGGTTTTTGGGGATCAATTGGGTAGGTGTATTCAATCGGGTCGATCTGCGGTACAAGTCTGTTTCTTTGATCGCGTCGAACGCGAAGGATCACTTCGATGTCTCCGGGAGGGGCTTTTTTCCTTGAAGGGATTTCCATTTCAAT
>CAZEDN010000087.1:4084-5127 GCA_964510905.1 uncultured Candidatus Peribacteria bacterium | reverse complement strand
AACGAAATCATCGAAGCGGCCGAAGCCATGCCCTTCCTCGCCGACAAACGACTCATCCTCGTCAAAGGATTTCTCGAACAACAAAAAGCCGACAGTCAAAAGATCATGACCGACCGACTCGACAAAATTCCCGAAAGTTCCACGCTCGTTTTTGTTGAACTCAAAGCCCCCGATAAACGCACCTCCCTCTTTAAAAAACTTCAAAAAATAGCTCGAGTGGAAGAGAGCAAAACCCTCACCGGGAACACCTTGGTCGAATGGATCGTCAAAAAGGTCAAAGAGCAAGGCAGCGACATCGACTGGGGCACCGCCACACATCTGAGCACTCTCGTGGGAGAAGACACCTGGAAAGCAAAAAATGAGGTCGAAAAACTGGCCATGCACTGCCAAGACAAACCGATCACCCGCGAACACGTTGATGAACTGGTTCACGGAAACATCAGCACCACAGTGTTTAAACTCACCGATGCGCTGGGCCAACGCCGCCCTCAAGAGGCGGTCCAAATGTTCCATCTCCTCGTGGAAAAAGGCGAACCGATCCCCATGATTTTCTCGATGTTGGTCCGCCAATTCCGCATGCTCCTCCAGCTCCAGGACCTCCAATCCAGCGGCCACTCTTCCGGCCAAATCGCTTCCAAAACCAAACTCCACCCATACGCCATCTCCCAAACCCTTCCTCAAACCAAAAACTTCACCGATGAAGAACTCCGAGAAATCTACAGCAAACTGCTCAAAGTCGATCACGCCCTCAAATCCGGTGTATTTCGCTACCAAACAAACGACCAACGCGAATTCATGCTCCAGATCGAGAAATTCATCATAGAATGTTGTGAAGCGCGCTAGGGCCTGTTCGCGCTAAAACTCGACACCCCCGCAAAAGGATCGTACAATGAGTTCATGAAACCGGAAAAAACCCAAGGGATCTCTCTCATTTTCGCCATCATCACGATAACGATCATTTTGGTGATTGCGGGAACCCTGGCCCAGTCCTTTTTGCGCACCAATCAGCGCAATTGGGACCTTTTCCGATCGACCCAAGCGTA
>CAZEDN010000087.1:0-4074 GCA_964510905.1 uncultured Candidatus Peribacteria bacterium | reverse complement strand
CATTTCCCTCGCCGCCGCCAGCACCCTCGGATACGAAGACTCTGAAGACGAGTCACTCACCCTCACCACATACGCGACCGACGATGTGCGCGGAGGATTCGAAATCTTTGCCCGCTCCAAACCGCTCGACTGGCAAGACGACCCGGCCGCCGCGGTGTGTGACGCTGGAAGTCTGTGTTATGTACCCATCCCGGGAACCGGTGCAGCCGGCGGAGCCTCCTGCGACTTCGAAGACACCTCCCAAACCTGGCCCACCGACGAAGACGACGACTGCAACTGGAATAAAATCGCTTACGGCGATACCGTGACCATCCCCTTCTATTACGAAGACACCATCTGTCCCTTTCCCACGGACGTCGACGGCGTCTGTAATCCCTGGGAGACCGGCTGGAACGCCTTCAGCCTCCGCATCCGCACCCCCGAAGGCCAAACCCTCGATGAAGCGGTCGACGACGTGGTCGTGAGCTGGCAATTCACCGGGGAGAGTGCCCTGGGGAACCCGGAGGCAATTACGCCGGTATTGGTAGGAGGAATGGGAAGCTCCGAAACACAAATATACGAAAATGATATCAACGATAATGACCCCATATTAAATGAGAGTACAAATGCAGAGAAAGGAAGTGGATTTAAATTCCCAATCTACGACTTCCTCACTGACGAAACCTTCTTCCAACCCTCCCTAGTCCTCTCCGTAATCATCCCATTAGAAGACGACAGCATTCCCCAAGAAGCCATCCCATACCTTGAATATCAAGTCATTGTAGATACAGAGATCGCGGACAATAAAATCGTGTACACCGCAGATGGACGTGCGGACGGACGTCTCGGCACGTACACCAGACACATCCAAGCCACCCAGGCCACAGGCAGCGACACGGTGATCAATTTTGCACTTCAAAACTAAGCAAGTTTTCTCTTAAGCTAAGTGAGGAAGAAAGGCAGCTTTTTGCTATCGATTCATTACCGATTTAAAATTCTACTACGTCTCAACACCATCGCCACCATAATCGCTGGAAGCACTAAACTGCTGACTTGAAGTTTGCCAACGCCCTCTGGTCCTTCGGGATAACCGAGGAAAGAACAACCATCAGCACAATTTGGAGGCACCGTCTCAGTAGTATCATTGTCGTCATCATCTTCAATATCATCATCGCCTGCACTGTCATCATCGTCTCCCATCTCTTCAAGGAATTCAAGGACACCTTCCGCATCGGTTTGTTCCTCATCGACCTCACCACTTTCCGCATCTGCAACCGCTTGTTCGTCTTCACAGATAGCATCTTCTATGACCTCCCCCTGCGCATGCAAATCAATACAATGTTCTTCATCATCATCTTCATCCAAGACCTCGATCGTGGTTTCTCCATCCGTTGCACGATGAACGCGCACCTTGGTGTTATGAACCGCTGCGCCCAATCCTGCCCCTAAATCAAGGAACACTTCGATCTCCGGAGGAGACTCCTTATCAAGATCAAGATCTACTTCCCCATCGCCCAACGCCTCAACCACTTTTTTATCCCCATCCTGATTCACATCAAATCCAATACCATCTTCCGCTACCGCATCAATCTCATCACCATCCTCGATATCGATTCCCTCACATTCGGCCCCTTCACCCCAATCATTTCCATCTTCGTCATCGCCAAACAGACACTCATCGACTCGATTGTTATTATTATTGTCCACACCATCATCGATTTCAGGAGCGTCGGGATAGGTGTTGGGATCGTCGTCATCAGGATCTCCTTCATGAGGGGTATAACCATCGCCATCATTGTCTTGGCAATAAGGATCTTCCAGTTCTTCAGGAGCATAACCACCCTGCATGGAACCACCCGAACAGTCATTGTCGAAGCCATCACATGGGACCTCATCCATCCCTGGATTCACATCGGGCTCGTCATCGAGACAGTCGCCATCGAAATCAAGCACGAAGCCATCTCCAGGACCACATTGCCAGTTGGAAGAGGTTCCTCCATATCCATCCAAATCAACATCTTGCCACCAAAAAGTGTTGGCAAAGTACAAGGGATCATCGTCATCACAGTCATCTGAAATTTCTGCCCAACCTGGCGTTCCTGGACATTGATTTTCTGGGAGGATGGCCATAGCACCATGGCCATCACCATCGTTATCCGGATAATGAGGCGTTGGCGTATCGGTATTAGCGGGATCGTTATCATCACAATCACCATCTTCTTGGCAAACGCCATCGCCATCGTTGTCGGTGCATTGGACATCACCATCATCGGTTACCGTAATGGGGCCCATTGCACCATCAAGGTCAACCGTTCGACCAGTGGCGGTATGCGAAACGACATCGTATTCGTGAGCGACGCCAATAAGATTGATCCAGAGAGTTGTGCCATCAGGAGATAAAGCGGTGGCTCCATAATTTACGGGATAGTCTGGTAATTGTATTTCATCGAGCAAATTACCGCTTTGATCAAAAATCAGCATCGTCCCTTGAGTGACCCCACCTCCTCCCAGAGCCCAAACTTCACCCGTCGATTCAATAAAGTCAATCGCTCGCCCACTAATATCATTTCCATAGCTGTCCTGAAGTGGGACTTCCGTATTCGTAGTCGAAAGATTTCCCGTATCAATTTCCACAATACCAAGCCTGGCACCATTGCCTTCAAAATTGTCGGTGACTACAAACGCTCGATCTCCCATTTCATTGAGCGCCATACTCTGAGGCCAAACTTCATCCTGTACGGTATCCGAAACCCATCCACTGGATTCCACCGTGTCAGTAGAAAGACGAATGAGATCCCACTCACCAGTTTCATAAAAGGTAAAGCCGTAATCATCACCTACATCAGGGATAAATCCGCCTGCTGAAGGACCAATCGAAGAAAAATGTTCCAAAGCAACCAAACTCTCATCAAACATATCAGCTCCTCCCGAATCATAACTAGCCGTAGAAACCATTCCATTACCAAGATCTAAATTCCACGCCATATAAGGAGCTGCTCCAACCGAAGGGTTCCCAGATGGATCTGTCACATGCAAAAGCGCAGCCGTCCCCGAGTAGTGAGGATAAGTCGCCATTGCAATCGATCCATCCGAAAGGGTTTCTGCATCCGTGGTATGCAAACCATTTCCATTCGGCATTGCAGCCGTATTAACCGCACCCGTTTCCACATCCACAATAACCACTTCCGCATCGTTGGGATCTGCCTGCCGAGCACTCACGATAAAATCAGCCGCTCTCGCACTTGCTTCTTTCAATGTCACGCCCAGCAAAGCAGCAGCTTGGATAAGCCGCCTACCAAATCCTCCCTGATGATCATCCAAAACTTCTCCTGCCGGATTTTCAACGAATGAAATGGTCCGACCATGATCTCTGGGTGCTTCTCCTGGCGATGGGTTAGGAGCCATGGAGGTGGAGGTTAGAATCCACTAGTCCTTATGGGATAGAATTTTAACATTATTTATGTTTCGCTGTCAAGCTAATTATTAGAACCATGGCTTTGCTTCAAAAAAAAATCCGTAAGCACCCCTAAAAACATAACACTTAAAAGAAAAACCAGACCCGCTTCAATCATAGAAATTATAAATCCCCAGTTTTGCATTTCAAAAAAATTCTTTATAGAATCAAAAATTTCGAAAAGAAAAAATAGCGAAGAAAACAAATAAACACTTATATAAAACACACCTCTCTTTCTAGAAACATTTTTTAAAAAGCAATACAGAAGAAAAATAATTAAGGCAGCAATTGCAGTCGTTACGACTTGAAATTCTGGAGTATGCCCGAAATAGTATCCGGCAACCGCCCCAGTATAGTCATCAGGGATGTTAGAAGAAAAATAAGCATCAAATTTGGGACTATTAAATCTTTCGTACGAACCCAAAATAGATAAAATTATCCAAGCTATAATTAAAATATAAAAAGGCAGGTCCTTTTTCTTAGTAGGTAAATAATTTTTAATATAAAAAAAGATTCCAATTATTATCGTCACAAGCAATAAAAAAATGGCGAGTAAATTCATAGGAAAAGATTAAATAGTATCTTGAATATTAATTTCTATTTCATAGTTTTCTATTATTCCAAGGGTTTGGTCAATAGCA
>CAZEDN010000086.1:0-5131 GCA_964510905.1 uncultured Candidatus Peribacteria bacterium | reverse complement strand
TGCCAAATCCCCAGAAGCACTCGCGATGTTGATTGGGATCGCAATGAATTCAGTATTCGCACCATCTTCGAAATCCTGGATCAAGAACGAGAAACCAGGGGGCAAATCGGACGACTTGGATTGACCTTTGACCTGGGAAGCGAAGAAGACCACCGAAGAACTCGAACCCCCATCTGGATCGCCGAAACCATAAATGTTCTCGTTGGAGAAGACAGAGAAAATGCTCAAGCTCAAACCGCCTACCGCATCCGTGTTTTACTGAGAGATATAGATCATCATCCAATTTATATGCAAGGATCTTATGCCCCCCTTGCTCAGGCCGAGCAACTATTCCGTGAGGCCGAAGCAGCACAGCAAGGATCATAAGGTTTCAACTTTCCTCAAAACCCAATCCGTGCTATACTCCCCGCGGCCATAACTGATACAACAAACCATGACCAACCGAAGTTCTTCCAAACAACACTGCCTCGTCGGTAACATTCGCCCCAAAAGCAAAGCCTACAAGCGCCGCAACAAGGCCAAGGCCCGTGCCCGACGCGAGGAAAGAGAAGCCGCTAAAAAGAAAGCTGCCTAACCTCCCATTATGCAACGTTCTCGAGGAGCAAAAATTTTCGCTTGGATCACGCTTGTCATACTCGTGGGATTTACGCTGCTTGCATATGTCGCGCCAGCTGTCCCCACCCGTACCGTTGAACCGACCGAAGAGTTAACCACCGAGGTGACAGCCGAAGTCAGCGTCATTGAAGAAACGCTCGATACCGAAATGTGATTCGCGCCCAACCCCAAAATCTGGTATTTTTCAGTGGCTATCAAGAAATCTAAAGATACGCCATGGCTTTTCGTCGCAAAAAACGCCGAATTTCTCCTTATTCCAGGACAAGATCGCTCCCCAAACGACGCGTCAAACAACGACGCTCTCCCGGGAAAACACATTCCGTAAACCGTGAACCCAAAAACAAGACTTCTGACCGCCGCAAACTCAAAGCCGCCAAACGAGCCCGAGGCTTTTTCGGAAAAATCAAACGCCCCATCATTCTCATCTTGGGAGGAGCTCTCATCATCTACATCACCTTTGTTCTTTTTGTATCCACTTCCTTGACCATCCAGACCATCCAAGTCAAAGAGGACGACATGATGATCACCGAGCACCCCATGGAAGATCTCCTGAGTGAATTGATCGGCTCCAACCTCCTCCTCACCAATACCGACAACTTTGAACCGTATTTAAGGGCCCAATTCCCCCAATACGAAACCTTAAGAATCACCAAAAATCTTCCCGACACCCTCCTCGTCATCCTCAAAACCTACCCTGTCGTGTCCAACCTCACCGTGGAAATTCCGGACAGTGAAGATCAGCAATTCCTCCTCACCAGCGGCGGCCAAGTGACCACATACGAAGACATCGACTCCATGGGCGAAGGACTGCGCACAATCATCATCGAGAGTGAAAAAAGTCTAGGCAGTGGCGCGCAAGTCATGGATCAAAGCCAGATCGCTTTCATCCTCGAGGCCATGCAAGATTTTGAGGATCGCTTTGGGATGGGAGTAGGGCACGCCCAATATCACGACATCGAACGCGAAGTGCATCTCTGGACAGCACGAGAATTCTATGTTTGGCTGGACATGACACAACCCTTGGACGATCAATTGGATAAACTCAAAAAAGGTCTTCCTAAGCTGGACATTTACACGCTGAATCTCGAGTACATCGACCTTCGAATCGCCGGATTGAACGGCGAAAAAATCATCTTTAAACGCTCTTAAAAACGATCTTATGCGCTGGGCCCTCTTCGGTCTCATTCTCGGACTCGTCATCGGCTTCCTGCTCAAAGTCGATATCCCCATTCAGTACACCAAGTACACCGCGGTGATCATCATCGGGCTCCTCGATGCACTGTGTGGAGCCGCCCGAGCCGACGTCACCAAAGACAAATACAACTCCCTGATTTTCTTATCCGGACTGTTCTTCAACATCGTCCTAGCTGTGGGCATCACCTATCTGGGAGACCGCCTTGGACTGGACCTATACCTTGCCGCCACCGTGGTCTTCACCTACCGCATTTTTACCAACGTGGGCATCATCCGACGCTCCCTTCTGCAACGATGGATCGGCAAGGATTGAAATTGATCCCGTTTTCTGGTATACTAATACCGTAAAATAAAGATAAACACCCATGACTGAAGATACGACCAAACTGGTTCAGATCCGCGACATGATCGAAAACGCGGAAGCCAATTTGCGTTCGGCAAAACAACTGTTGAACAGTTTCGGGGAACTTCCAGAAAGCGTTCCTAGTTCCGCCGCTAAATACGAAGAAACCGCAGCAGGATTGAACGTAAGCGCCACCGGTGAAGAACAGGTCATTGAAGGAGTTTTTGACGGCCAAAACATGATCGGTCCCAATAAAAAAGCTTATCCTGTTCCGGCCAACTACGCCAGCAAATCAAAATTGGTTCCCGGCGACGTTCTCAAACTGACGATTGCTCCTTCTGGGGCCTTCATCTACAAACAAATCTCCCCCATCGAACGCCAACACATAAAAGGGGTTCTTGCTTATGAAGACGGTCAATACAAAGTGATTTCCGACAGCACCACACACAATGTGCTTCTCGCATCGGTCACCTACTTCAAAGCCGAACCGGGAGACGAAATCACTCTCATCGTTCCTGAAAAGGGAGAGAGCGAATGGGGTGCAATTGAAAATGTCATTCCACGGCTCGATGCCGTTTAATCTTTTAAATAATCTTTAAAACAAAAATAAAATGGAAGAAAATGCTCTAGAATCTGCCTTGAAACAAATCCAAGCTTGGTTTGTGAATGGAGAGTTCGAAAAAGCCAAGCAAGGCTGTGAAGAAGTTCTCACCGCTTCTCCCGACAACAGCATCGCTCAAGACCTTCTCCAGAAGGCGAATGAGGCGTTGGGAAATGCGGGAGAGGAACCCACTCCAGAACCTCCTATGCCGGAACCGGTCGCTGAGCCGATCCCTGAGCCCCCCCCGGCCCCCGGGCCCCCCCCCCCCCCCCGGCCCCCCCTTGGGTTTCCCCCCCAAAAAGAAATTTCGGAACCCACCGAAGGAGGCATCCCTGAAGATTTACTTCAACCGGAACCGGAAGCCCCACTTCCCGAACAAATCGTTCAAGAACCTTCACCCACGGACACCGCAGAAACGCCTGCTGCCCCAGAAGAAGAACACCACAAAAGCCACTCTCTCATCGTGAACATTGCGATCTTAGTGGGGCTCATCGTGGTCGGCATCGCTCTCGTTTATGGTTACCAAGCCATGTCCGGCGGAAAAGATGAAGCCGCAGACGTTGAGGAAACGGTGATTGAAGAGGAAATGATCGAAGAGGAAGAGCTCGTTGAGGACGAAATTGTTGAAGAAGAAGTGACCGAAGAAGAAGAAATCTTTGAGGAAGAATTGGTCGAAGAAGACAACGGCGACACCCAACGCATGGCCGATTTGAGCCAACTCGGAGCCGCTCTTCTCAATCACTACGACGAACACAAGCAGTATCCCAGCATCGACGAAGTCAACACCGTACTTGAAACACTTCCCGTCGGTCCTGATGGAGAGCTATACTTCTACGCGGTATACGACAACGACCTCGGCCCCAATCAAGTCTACCTATTAAGCACCGAACTGGCGAACGGAGAGGTCTGGTCCACCGGAGGCAATGCCCTCGAGTACACCGACTTCCGCGACCTTGAACAAGATCACGTGACCGTCCTTCACGAGAGCATGACCGAAGCCGAATATCTTGAAGCGATGGCCGAAGCTGAGGAAACCGAAGAGGTCGTCGAAGACGAGACCGAAGAAGAAGAGTCGGATCGTGAACGCGTTCCTCGTGTGATTCAATAAATCAAAATAAAAACCAAAATGGATACCATCCAAAAACTGTTACGAACTGCGGTTCAGTACCACGCATCGGACCTCTATATCAGTAGCGGGACGCAACCCGTACTTCGCGTGAATGGAGAGTTGATCATGGTGGAAGGACACCCTGTCCTCGATCCCAAAACGGCGGACGCTTATATTCAACAAATCCTCACCGCTTACCAAAAACAACAGTACGCGAAGGGTGGAGAGATGGACTTTTCATTGGATGTACCCCAAATCGGTCGATTCCGTGTGAATGTTTTCTGGCATCGCAAAGGAGTCAGTGCGATTTTCCGTGTGATTCCTGAAAGAGCGTTCTCCCTTGAAGAGTTGTACCTCCCCGAAAGCTTAGCGAATCTCGCCAGCCTTCAACAAGGATTGGTGCTCCTCACTGGACCCACCGGTTGTGGTAAATCGTCCACACTGGCTGCACTGATCAAGCGCATCAATGAAAATCAAAAAAAGCACATCATCACGATCGAGGATCCAATCGAGTTTGTTCACGAAAACAATCAATCGGTCATCGAGCAGAGAGAAGTGGGAACGCACACCGCCACTTTTGATGGAGCACTCCGCGCCGCTCTGCGTGAAGATCCGGATGTGATTTTGGTGGGGGAAATGCGCGATCTAGAAACCATTTCACTCGCGATCACCGCCGCCGAAACCGGTCATTTGATCTTCTCAACACTACATACCAGTGGCGCCGCTAAGGCGATTGATCGTATCATCGACGTGTTCCCTCCCGAACAGCAACAACAGGTTCGCGCACAGGTTTCCGAGACGCTCCAAGCGATCATTTGGCAACAACTCCTTCCATCAGAGGTGGAAACGGTCAATCAAACCAAACGCATCGCCGCCCTCGAAATCTTACGCAGCAATCACGCCATTCAGAACTTGGTCCGAAAAGGCCACACCCATCAAATCGACTCGGTCATCGAAACCAGCCGAAAAGAAGGCATGCAGACCATGGAACACGCCCTCAAAGAACACCTCAAAGAAAAACGCATCACCGAAGACACGTTCGACCAATACATGCCGGACATGTCAGAGTACTAGAGAGTAGATATCGAGTGCTCAAATCTCAAAACTATCAACGAGCGATTCTCTTGTTCTTTTCCTTGCAGCAGCAGATTCTCGATGAAATCTTTCACGACACACTACATGAAGCTTTTGTACAAACTCTATGAAACCTCTGTCGTTTCCACTGCCAGAGGGATAACCATGCAAATCTCTTAAATCGACAACGGTTATG
>CAZEDN010000085.1:0-5165 GCA_964510905.1 uncultured Candidatus Peribacteria bacterium | reverse complement strand
AGCGGGTGGTTCCTTTATGACGTTTGTGGACAACATGCGCACCCTCAGTCCCGAGTTGTTGAATGAAAAACCGGGTACCGGCGTTTCCGGTTCCGGAAAACTCCAAGCAACATACGAAAACGATTTCACCCCCGCGTTCAACAACCTCACCTCCGCCAACGACCGCATCCAAACCGTCCGAACCGGACTCTTTCCTGCGGATCTTCAACTCACCATCGAAGACGCCAAAAGCGACCTCAATGAACTAGCCGCCGTACTCACTCAATTCGACGCCATCTTCCCGCTCCTCCTTGAATTGCTCGGCGATGAGCACCCACAACGCTATCTAGTTCTCCTCGAAAACAACAACGAATCCCGTCCCGGAGGAGGGTTCATCGGTAGCTATCTCATCGTGGATTTGAACGACGGATATTTGGATGGAATGAGCTTCAACGATGTGTACGAAATTGACGGGCAATACTACAAATCCATCGACCCTCCCGGAGAAATCGCAAGCCTCACCAACGAATGGCGCTTCCGCGATTCCAACTACTCACCCGACATGGCGGTCTCCGCTGCAAAAGGAGCATGGTTCTTAGAAGAGGAAGGGGGGCCTGGGGTGGATCACGTGATCACCGTGGACCTCGAATTTGTGAGCCGACTTCTCGAAATCACCGGACCCATCAAAATCGATGAACTGCCCATCGCACTGAACCACGAAAATTTTGCAATGGTCATGTCGTTCATGGTCGAATCCAAATACAGCGGGATCGAAGCACCCAAAGACGTTCTCGGCTCATTCGTAAGCAAGATGCAGGACAAGCTGCGCGAACAACAACCATGGCTCGAAATGGGACAACTCCTTCAAGAAATGGCCGCCAGCAAGCACGTGGCCGCGTACTCGCAAGATGACGAAATCCACGCCTTCTTCGACGAATTCGGCATCACCGGAGGCGTCGCCACGCCCGCACCAAGAGAGGACCATTTTCTCCTCGTGCACACCTCCATCGGAGGAAACAAAGCAGACGCATACACGACGCAAGAAATCGAACATCAAACCCTCATCGAAGAGGACGGATCGCTCCTCAATCAAGTCACCGTCAATCGCACACATCATTGGACAGAACTCGAACACAAACGGGTCAAAAATCTCCTCTCCAGCTTCGGATTCACTGACGTGCCGGACTGGGTGGTCGACATCCTCGGCGGTTCCCAAAACACCTCCATTTTCAGATTATACGTTCCGCACGGCGCTCGCCTCATCAGCACACAAGGCGTAGAACAATCGGACATTGAAAGGCAATACGACGAAGCGCTCGGCCTCGACTATTTCTACTTCCCACACACCGTCTACCCCTCCACAACCGAAGAGTTCACCGTCACGTACGAACTGCCTTTCCAGCTCAATTTCGAACCCCTAGACGAATACCGCCTAAACGTCATCAAACAACCTGGCGACACGGACACAACATTCACCAAAACGATCGTCAGCGACCCACGCTTAAACCATTACCGCAGCTATCCCGAAACCTTCCTCGAAAACGCACATGAAGAACGTATTGGGGTGTACACATACACGACCGAACTCAACCAAGATCTGCATTTGGCTCAGTTGTGGGGGAGGTAATCAATAAAAAGCCCCACCATCGGCAGGGCTTTTTGAACGAACCTCAAAGGAGGGCAGGAGTTTAGCAATCCAAATACTGTTCCACTTCCCATTGGGAAACAGCGGTGCGATATCCATCCCATTCTTTGACCTTGGCGTCGTAGAATTCATTGAAGAAGTGTTCACCCATTGCGCCGCGAATCACCTTGTTTTCACGGAGGGCCTTGAGTGCATCCCGTAGCGTGACCGCACACATACCCACGCCCTTTGCTTTCATCTCTTTGGGAGTGAGTTTCCAAATGTTGTCCTCGATGGGATCCGGTGCTTTCATTTTGTTCTTAATGCCATCCAAACCGGCCGCTAGCATAGCCGCAAACGCAAGGTAAGGATTTGAGGAAGGATCGGCACAGCGGAGTTCACAGCGAGCCCCATACTTCGCAGCCTGCTCGCTCACACGAGGCACACGGATCAGCGCTGAGCGGTTGTGTTGTCCCCACGCCGCATTGACCGGTGCTTCATACCCAACGACAAGTCGTTTGTAGGAATTGACGGTGGGATTGGCCAACGCATTGACCGCCTTCACGTGTTTGATTTGACCCGCGATGAAGCTTTGAGCGATATCCGACATATTGTAAGTACCTTTGGGGTCGTAAAATTTGTTCACTCCATCTTTGATTCCTGCCAAGGATTGGTGAACGTGCATTCCATTCCCATTCACTCCAAAGATAGGCTTGGGCATGAACGTGGCATGCAACCCGTTCCGTTCAGCGATGGCTTTGAGTGCCAGTTTGAGCGTGATCGCATTATCGGCCGTGGTCAGTGCATCCGCGTATTTGAAGCAGATCTCATGTTGTCCTTCCGCCACCTCATGGTGAAGCGTTTCCACTTCAATCCCCATCTCATCCAGCGCAAAAGCCATATGACGTCGAACTTGCAATGCTCTATCGGTCGTCTGATCAAAATAGCCCGCATCATCATTGGTTTCGAGAGTGGGGCGGCCTTTTTCATCCAGTTTAAAGAGGAAAAATTCGAGCTCAGGACCGGTATTGAACGCATAGCCCAATTTTTTCGCTTCTTCGAGCTGACGTTTGAGGATGCCACGAGGATCGCCTTCAAACGGAGTGCCATCCGGCAAGAAAATATCACAGATCAAGCGAGCCGTGATATCTTCACCATTTTTTGTCCAAGGGAGAACCGCGAATGTGTTGAGATCAGGCTGTAGGTACATGTCCGACTCAATCACACGTGCAAAGCCACTGATGGACGATCCATCAAACCAGACGTTGTCATCAATCGCATCTTCCAATTTATGAACGGGGATGGTGACCGCTTTGAGTACACCAAAAATATCGGTGAATTGAAGATCAATAAACTGAACCGCTTGTTTGCGAGCCATGTCCATGACCATTTTTTTGGTGACACCGGTGCGAGGCACTTTGTTGTACATGTGTTCGCGTCGTACTTTTGAGAGCTTATCGCTCTTCGTTTGAATGGTGACTGCAGTAGCAGGACTCATAGGATGAGGGTTAGAAATAAATTAGGTTTTATGATCCTAAATTAGCGCTCATATTCCCAAAATCAAGCCAAAATAAAGCGGTAAAAGAGGGCTGTAGGAATCGCTTAACAAACGTCTATTGACCTGTTTGAATGACGCGAATATAGTGAAGTCACCGTTATATTGTCGAAAATTTCTACAACAGAAACTACATTGCAATGGATTTAAAAGATGTTCTGACAAATATTGGACTCAGTGACAAGGAGGCAAAAGTGTACCTTGCCGCGCTCGAATTGGGCCCTTCTCCGGCATCCGACATCGCACTGCGCGCTAGGCTCAACCGAGTGACCACCTACGACATCCTCACCAAACTCACGCAAAAAGGGTTCATCAACCCGTACATGCAGAACCGCATCAAATACTTCGCACCACTCGACCCAGACATCGTGCGCAGTGACTATCGTCAAAAGTACATGAATCTCAAAACCGCCCTTCCAGAATTGAGGCGACTTCACGGGAAAACCGCTCATCCTCGTATCCGTTATTATGAAGGAATCGAAGGAGTGAAAAAGGTCTATGCCGACACATTGACCTCCAAAACTGAAATCTTGAACTACACCGATTCAAAGGCCATCTGGAAATTTTGGCCCAATTACGACCATGAATATGTAAAAGAAAGAGCGCGAAGAAAAATCTACCTCAGAGGAATCACACCAAGAAGCGAAATAAGCCAGGAGATGATTGAAAAAAACAAGGAAACCAATCGAGAGATTAGAGTGATCGATCCGGATAAATTCTCGTTCGAAAACGAAATCAATATTTACGACGACAAGGTGGCTATCATCTCATTTGGGGAAGATGAAATCCTGGGCATGATCATCGAAAATCCCGAAATCGCCAACACTCAACGTTCCATTTTCATGATGGCGTGGGAGTTTGCGGACAGGGGTTGACAGATTAGTAAAAATATGAGATGTTCAACACCTGTAATTCACCATGTAAATCATGGCTCTTTCGGAAAAACCTCGGGCCTACCGGGTTGGAGAGCACCAAGAGGGAAGGATCCACGCTCCAGATAAGGAGATGCCTCCGGTATATCCGGATCAACCCGCAATGGAACGTCTTTTTTCCACCATGCGGTTGATGATGGGGGCGGAGCGTAATCCTGCGTTTGAAAAAGTGTGGCATGACGAATACCAGAGAGCAAGGACCATAGGAGTCAACGGACAGGTGGACACCACAGCGAGGTGGATTCGCGAGCAGCTTTCGGGGCTGTTCCCATCGCTTAAACCGAGTGACGCCACCTTGGCGGATGAAGTCCAAAAAAGATTGATTGAACTGGCTCAGCGAAATCCAGGCCCCATCAATCTTTACGATCATTACGCAGGGCATCACAATCACCAAACGCCGGATCCGAGTATTTTAGCAAAAGCGAGAAACCATTTGGCCGCTTGCATTAGAAATGAAGTGAGGTTTCATTTAACGGAAGAAGATCCCATTGCGCAGATGGAGGTGCCACAGCTGGATTTAAATCGCGTAACGGATCGAGTCTACAACCAAACCACGATTCAATTAGCGCTCAATCGAGTACGTGGGGTTCTAGATCATCCCGATCGACTAAGGCGATTTGTGGATTTTGTACGAGAAGATGGACAACCTTGTCGTGTCAATTTTACCGAAGAAGTGATCGGACAGCTCGACTTATTGCACCGAATTGGGCGTGAGCAGAATTCCGTAGCCAATGCATATCCTTCCATCGTTGAAACCCCAGCCTATCTCATTGGGAAAAAATTAGGGGATGGAAACTATTTGGTGGATAGAGTATATGTGCCAGGTTTTGACTACACGGAAAGTCACCGTATAAAAGGCGCAAATCATAGAATGTGCATTGGACACTTGAACTTGAGACAAAGAAAAGACCCACATTACGTCCTAGGAAGCTATCATAGCCATCTAGGAGATGACGATGATTGGGCCGCCTTGAGCGACCAAGACATCGAAAGCCTCGTATGGACAATGGTGGAGGATTCTCTTGGCGAATTACCAGGGTTGGATCCAGTGCTCAATATCGTTCATCCCAAATGT
>CAZEDN010000084.1:0-5284 GCA_964510905.1 uncultured Candidatus Peribacteria bacterium | reverse complement strand
ATGAGTTCCAAGTGAATCTTGTCCAGTCATTCGTGGATGACCAGGCAGAGCTTGAAGCGCGCCTCAATGAGCTTCAATTACAGGTTGGAGAAGCGGAAGAAAGTGTGAGCCAATTGTTCAGCTCTACGCACACAGACTATCTTCAGGAACTCAAAAAAACGCTCGGGCTCACCGAAGTGTCCGGACAAGGAATCGAGATCATCATGGACGACAGTGAAAGGATCGATCGAAACGATATTGTGGTCGATCCCAATACACTCGTACGCGCTGCCGACCTTCGCGATCTCGTGAATTTATTGCGCACATTCCCTCATGAAGGAATCTCCATAAACGGCCAACGTATAGTTGCCACCACTGCCATCAGCAGTGCCGGAAGCAGCATTCTCATCAATAATTTCCACCTCGCCCCACCGTTTGAAATCCGCATGGTCACCGACGTGCCGGTTCTTGTGCTTCAAAAATTGAGCACCGAAGAAGAACTCCCTAGCATTTATGACCGCGTGACTTCCAGCGGCGTCCAATTCAAATTCAAAGAAACAAACGAACTCACTCTTCCCGCATACATCGGCGGATACTCTACCCAGCACATGCAATGAAAATAAAAACCATGCTCATCATCGTCGGAGCGATTGTCGGAATTTTGACCGCCATGCAATTCCGCTCATACTCCGACGTGGAAGCGTTACTCCTCCGCGACGCGAGCACCGAAGACGCCCTCGTGACTATCCACACGCTAAAAACGGCTAACGAAAGCCTAAAACAAGAGATTTCAACGTTAGAAGCGCAGCTCGAACAATACTCCGATCAAACGTCTGCCTACGCCACACTCGTCGCCGAAATCGAAAAAAACGAAATGTTGGTCGGCCTAAAGCCAATCTCTGGCCCCGGCATCACCTTCACACTCAACAAGCCACTCGCGATAGAATGGATGATCGACATAGCGAACGAATTGTGGGCCACCGGCGCCGAAGCGATCTTGCTCAACGACATTCGCATTACCGATCTTAGCAACGATTTTCAGACACTGAATGATCTTTTGTTGTTCGACGGCAAAATTCTAGAGCCTCCATATATTTTTCAAGCCATCGGCAATCCCGAAATCCTTTCCGAAATATTGAGCCAACCCGGCGGAATCCTTTCTCGGCTCCAAGCGCAGTACGGTGAAAGCGTTGCCCTTCTCGAGCAGATCGATTCCATTACCATGCCCATCGCGGAATAGAGCTTATCCCTAGTGCTCCTTGGTGCCATCCCTAAACGCCCTGCACCAGAAGCCACAGCAACGGCTGAGCCGCCAAAAGCGCATAAACCAGCGCCACATAGACGTTTTTATTGAGCCGTTCCGACTCGTATCGACGTGTGGTTTTGATGACCGCTACACGCGCCTCCTTCATCTCAGTTTTGTACTTTTTATCCATCAAAAGCAATCGTTGTCGCTCCTTTTTAACCTCCAAAGGCGGAACCATGCTCTTTAATTGCGCTTCAAGTTGCCCAACCCGATAATGTGCTCCCTCAAGTCGTTTCCCTCGCTCTTCATATTTACCCTGCAATTCCTGATAAAGTCCCCGGTAGATATGCGCCGGCGACAGCTGATGACTATAATTGTGCTCGTGCTGACTCAATTTTGGCCGCGCTTTACCTGTAAACGTGGCTCCAGCCTCTGAGATTGCCTTCGAAACCGCTTCAGTCGCTTCCTGTTCTGGGGTGAGTCGCCCCTGATAATAAGATTCAAAGGAAGGTTTCGAGATCCAAACGTGCCGATCGATCCGTTGAACGTCAAAATGGCCACGTCGGATGTACCGATCCAGTGTTCGGACCGAAATATTGAGACGCTCCGCAGCTTCTTTACGTGAGAGGAGTTCTTGGGAGGGGTTCATAGAGAGGGAGGTTAAAGGAATTGTTTCCTGGAATTTTTTGAATTTTGTCTGGACAGATGCCTGGTGGTGTCTGGACAACTTTATACCCGTTAATTCGAGTTTGTCCGGACAAATATCCGTTGTTGTCTAGACAAATTTTACCCCCTGTCTAGACACTTGTCCAGTCATGTCCACTCGCTGTCCGGACATGTCTAGACAAAAGATGAACAAAACATGAACGTTTCATGAACTGTCTAGGCAAAACATTACAAAAAGATGAACAAAAGATGAATTTTTGCGCGAAAAATTGCGAAAAACCCCGGAAAACCGCAGCCCCATGGGCTTTAGTTTTGAACAGTACAATACACATTTTTTTATGCCACATTTCCAGGTTGGAAATTGGGTCCAAGTCAAACGTAATGTACAGTGGACAAAGGGACACCCCATAGGTACCCTGGCCCCATGCAACGCTTTCTTCGCACGCTATTCATCATCTGTTTCGCACTCCCAATCATCGGGGTGATTCTCCTGTGGTATTTCCTATTGGGGACTCATCAGGAATACACCCCAGGCGATTTCAACAGAAGTGAAAACGCCATTTGGATGGCGCATACATGGGTTCAGGACACCCACTCCCCCGGAGAAATATACGCGGTGGGGGAGGGTTTGAATCAACATGACATCCATCACGTATATCTGCACACAGGTCCTTTTGAGCAGGATGGCACGATTCCGGAGTCACGATATGGCGAGGCCAAAACATTTCTCGAAGAGATGCACGAAAATTTCCCCAACATAACGTGGTACGCCTGGCTTGGACAGCTTCGATCCCAGGTTGACCTCGATGACGAACAGGTAAGGGGAGGGATGATTGCCACCGCTCGCAATCTGATCGAAACCACCGGATTCGACGGAATTCACTACAACATCGAGCCGCTTCGCCCCAATGACGAAGGGTTCATAAACCTGTTACGTGAAACGCGAATCAGCCTCCCGGAAACCCCCATCTCCATCGCCACCGACGAGTGGCAACCCCAGGGCCCCACAGATCTAATCGCCAGATGGTTCAATGTCGAAATCATCAGCTATTGGGCCACCGAGGACTTCAAGGAAGCCATGCCCCTGGTCGACCAGGTTGTGATCATGGGGTACGACACCTCCATCTCATCCGACGACTGGTACAGATGGTTTCTGGAGCAACAGGTTATCTATTTGACCAAAATCGCCCAGGACAGCGGCACCGATGTGCTTCTTGGTATCCCGGCGTACGTGAGCGAATCACCCGCCGAAACGCTCGAAAATGGGCTTCGCGGGGCCATTCAGGGCCTAACCAACCCTCGCAGCAAGCCCGAAAACTTCGCTGGAGTCGCGATTTACTCCCACTGGGAAATGAGTCCAGAAGAGTGGGAAACGTATTCCGATCTCTGGGAGCGATAAGGCTATGAATTATTTTGCTCGATTCCTCGGAAGGGGCTCATGCCGACGCCTATTGACCTGGCGACTTGGCCGACCCGGAGGAGGCTTATGTTCGCTGGCAGGGCGTAGAACGCCAATCATCCCACCCCTGAAAAGCGCCGAAAGTTCTGCTCGGGCCGCCGCAATCCGAACAGGCCCCATTTCACTTTGAAATTGTAAGCAATCAGGGGTTTCGCAGCCACCGTGAAAAAGTTGTTCAACGATGCTCTCGGGCGAAGGCCGCTCTTCTGCCACAACAGGCGCAGTAGCAAGCGTTGCGCAAAACGCTGCCAGGGCAGCAGACGGAACACTACTTCTGTCGGGAACGTTAAAAGAGGACATTTTAGCGGGCTTCATTGATATAGATTCTACTCAAAAACAAACCAAATTTTAAACACATTTTCCCAAAAAGTCAAGCAAAAATAGGAAGGTAAACCTTAAAACAGGCTAAAATAGCGATCCAACCTCATCAATATGATTCAACTCATCTTCACCAACGAGACCAACGCGCGATTCACAGAGGAAACCTTCGCGCCACTCCTGGAAAACACCGAAAGTCACCTCGGCCCGATCACCGAAAAAGAGCTCGAGCTGATTCTCGTTCATGACCCAGAAATGCGCGCCCTAAATATGAAAACACGCCAAATCGACACACCAACCGACGTCCTCTCCTTCGCCAACAGAGAAGTGGAAGACCCCACACTCAAACACCCCGACTCCCTCGGCCAGATCTTCATCTCCATCGACACCGCCCAAAAGAACGCCGGCGAAATGCAGCAATCCCTCGAAGATGAAGTAAAATTTCTCTTCATCCACGGGGTACTACATCTTTTGGGATACGATCATCAAACCCCTGAAGAGGAATCCACGATGAAGGCTGCGGCATATGAAATTTTAGGAAGATAAGTTAGCAAAAAGCCCTTCACAAAGCCAAAAACCTTGATATAATTCCCGCGTTATATTTTTGATTTTTGATTATGGTTTCTTCAGCTCCCGCTATAGGCACCGAGGTCGCAGAAATAGGAGCGGCACAAGCCCCAGTTCATACTGTAGACGAAGTAATAAATGGCCACGTGGTATCGAACACTGGTCGCGATGGCATGCAAAACGCCAAACTTAGAGAAAAAGGAAACAGAAAAGAAGAGGCGGAAGTACTCGGTCCAGAAATGCTGGCACACATCGTTGATTATGTGGACATGGCGGTCCAGATGGGAGTGAGACATTTTGACATTGCCAGCTTAGCCAGTTTCAAATTTGTGCCCAGCATGAAGGAAGCTCAGGCCATCGCCGAGGCGGTTCGTGCAATGCTGGACAAAAAACACCGGGATGTGGAGGTGGATTTGCAGTTACTCGTAAACGCCGCCAATCCTCGTTTTATGAAGGTGGCCCGCAAATTGACCACACCGGATCCGGAAACTGGACGTCGCGTGATCACCTCGCTCGCTTTCCCGCAGTCTCACGATCTAGCGTTTTTAGTAGCGAACGGGAGGTACACTAAGCCCGGAGGTGACCCAGATAACCGAGACGATGATATTACTCTGGCGGACATAGAGCACAGCGATGATCCCGCAACGGAAGAACAAAGGGCCATCTATCGTGAGCATGTGTTTACAACGGTGGAACAAAGTTGTGCCGACATTGAGCAGTTGGCCAGAGAGAACGAGATTGCGTTCAATCGGTATTTTTCGTGCGCAACAGGGTCAAGGGTGGACGGAGAGGTTATCCTTTCCAATCCTACAGAAGTGGCAAACGCTGTGGCACGACCTGAATACTTGCCCGACAGCCGCCCCATTATTTCTTGTACAGAGGCGATTGGGGATGCGGACAATCTAGAAGAAATCGCCTCCCAAGTGGCTCAAAGAATGAGAGGACGAATCACCCAAATCGGCGTACACATCCACGTCTTGCCAACGTTCTCCCACGATAAGAAGATCGCCCTGGTTCAGGCCTTCATCCGAGGAGTAGCGAGAGCCAAC
>CAZEDN010000083.1:2753-5301 GCA_964510905.1 uncultured Candidatus Peribacteria bacterium | reverse complement strand
GAATTGCGCGTGTCTGCTACATTTTCTTTGAATGTCACTCCTAGAATGAGCACTTTGCTCCCCGAGATGCGGTGTTTGGCCTTACTGAGGCCTCGTAAAACGTATTCGGTGACGCGTTTGGGCATTTCGTCGTTCACGCGTCGCCCCGCGAGAATGATCTGTGGGTGGTAGCCCAATTGCTCAGCGCGGTAGGTCAGGTAATACGGATCCACTCCGATACAATGCCCTCCCACCAATCCGGGTCGATAGCGGTGGAAATTCCATTTGGTTTCGGCCGCTTTGAGCACCTCGATGGTGTCGATCCCCACCTTATGAAAGATGGTGGACAGTTCGTTGATCAGCGCGATGTTGAGGTCGCGTTGGATGTTTTCGATCACCTTGGCAGCTTCGGCCACTTTGATGCACGGGGCCTCGTAAATGCCGGCCGTGATCACGGTTCCGTACACCTCGCTCAATATTTTGAGTGTTTCTTCGTCGCTCCCCGAAACGATCTTGGTGACGCGCTCGATCGTGTGTTCTTTGTCTCCTGGGTTGATGCGCTCAGGTGAATATCCTACGGTGAATCCTTCTCCAAATTTGAGTCCGGAGGCTTCTTCTAAGATCGGCACACAGATGTCTTCCGTCACCCCAGGATAAACCGTAGATTCAAACACCACGATGGCACCTTCTGATATGTTTTCTCCAATCGTTTTGCTGGCCGCTTTGACCATGCTGAGATCGGGGACTTTCCCCTTATCGATGGGCGTTGGGATGGCGGCAATGATGATGTTCGCCTTTTTGATGATGCTAGGGTCGGCGCTGTACTCGATCTTGGTGCTTGTGAGCTCCTTTTCGGTGAGTTCTTCGCTGGGATCGATGTTTTTCTTCAACAATTCTACTTTTTTCTCACTGAGCTCATACCCGTAGGTGGGATAATCGGTGCGCCCAAAGGCAACGGCCAATGGCAATCCCACGTATCCTAAACCGACAACACAAATAGAAACTTCGCTTTCGTTCATGGTTATGGAGGATTAAAACTGCTTTCAGATCATACGGTAATTGTTCCGTTGTTGAAAGGTTATTTTCGCCCTTTTCGTTGTGGTCAAAACCATAGGGGTCCTATGTACTTTCGTCGTATGAAAAAGACTCCTGTTTTTAAGTGGCTTTTCTTATTTTTCTTTCTCCTGGGATTCTTGTGGATGACGATCATTCCACCATTCCAAGGGGCGGACGAGAGTGCCCATTTCGGACAGTCCAAACTCTGGGGAATGGCTATTATGAATGGATTTTCGATCACAGAAACGCTCGAAAAGGACTGTTCGAGTGCACTCACCCCCTTGCTGGCCAAGCATCGTGCGGCCACGTTGCGCTTCAACCCGCTCAGTTCGTATGCAGCACCGCTCGAGAGCACGCCACGGCAGTTGTACTACCCGTACGATCACGGCTGCCATAGCCTCAATCCGATGGGGCTGTATTATGCATCGGGGGCGCTGGTTTTGGCGCTGACGTCGTGGGATGCGGATGTTTCTTTTTATGCGTTGCGCTTTTGGTCGCTGTTGCTGTTTATGGGAAGTTTGTGGGTCGCTTTTAAGATGAGTGAATGGTTGTTTGCGGATCCGAAGGAGCGTGTGTTTTTTCTGCTTTTGATGGGGCTACAGCCGCTCTATTTCATCACAAATGTGTCGGTGAATTACGATGGGATGTTGAACCTTTGGTTTGTGGTGGCGTTTTGGATCGCATTCAGTTTTTTGTTGGGGAAGGGTCCGTTTCGAAAGTTTTCGCGGTTTTTGATCGCGGCGATTGCGGTGAGTCTTTTGGCGATTTTTACGAAGATCACAGGGGCAATTTTGCCGATTTTCTTCCTGTTAGCGGCATTGATGGGACAAAAGCGTTCGTGGGTCGGTCTTGGGGCGTTGGGCGTGGTCGGGCTGTTTGGCGTGTGGGCGCTGATGACCGTCGCGCACTATTCGTTCCCGCTCGATGGGGTGAAAGCGTTCTTTGGCGGTGATGTATTGTCGAATCTTTATCGCTTATTTGTGGAGCGTCCGCTCGTGCTTTTGGAAAGTTTTTGGGGCGGCTGGGGCTTTGGGTGGTTGGACACGTATGCGCCGCCGATTTTTGTGATTCTTTTTGGACTGTTGACGTTTGGAGGACTCTTGGGCGCACTGTTTTTGTGGCGATCAAAGGTGGTTCGCTACTGCTTGCTAACTCTTCTCTTATTTGAGGGCGTGGCCATCCTTTATAACCTGCCGACCGCGTCGCAGGGCATCGATTTCTCTTACATTCAAGGACGTTATTATTATCCGCTCATGATCCCGTTTTTGCTTGTGCTCATTCAAGGATTTAAAAAATGGATTCCGGAAAAATATTTTTACCGGTTCATGGGAATCGTGATCGGAGTTTTCGTTTTGTACCACTTTTTCTATTTGGGAATGATCATCATTCCGCGTTTTTATTTCTAACGGTTTTGGGATGCGTCTACGTGTATTATCGATGATGTTGCTCGGGTTGATCCTCGCGATGATCCCGCTGGTCGTGGCGATGATACTCCATGCCGACACGATGCAAA
>CAZEDN010000083.1:0-2743 GCA_964510905.1 uncultured Candidatus Peribacteria bacterium | reverse complement strand
GAATTTGCAGCGCATTTCGCTCGCTTCTACGGAGTGGCTTCGGCCATTTGAGGAACAATCGTTCACCTTTACCGCGAGCCAGGATGATTTATCGGAGGTGCGTATTTTTATGCGTCCACCCCTGTTGGCAGCGTTGGGAGATCGCTATTCAGTGTATGTGGAAGATTTGGAGACCGGAGAATCGTATTCGCGTATTTTTTCACCGCGTGCGCTGTGGAATGATGTGGGGCGGGTGACTTTTCCCCCTTTTGAAACATCGGAGGGGCATGACATTCGTGTGACGTTGGAGGCCCCGGCCGACAATCGTGATGCGCTGGAGTTGGCGCGAGCGTATCAAAATGATGAGTTTATTTTTCAGCCGTATTACAAAGAACCGCTTTCCTTTTGGGGAGCGGTGGGAGTACTCGTTGAGCGATTGGGATGGCGGTGCTTTCCTTTATTGCTCGTTTTTGTGATGGTGCCGTGGCTTACTGGGCGTCTTTATCGCTTCTATGCTTGATACCATTCGATGGTTTTTTTGAGTCCTTCGTCCATGTCTATGTCCACGTGATACCCGAGCAAGGATTGGGCCTTTTCGATGTTGGCCAAAGAAAAATAGACGTCGCCTTTGCGTGGATCCTCAAAGGATCGTTCCGTGTTTTTTCCGGTGATCGTATCGATTTTGTCCAATAATTCGAGCAGACTTGCGGTTTCGCCGCACGCGATGTTGAACGCCTGCCCACCCACTTTTTCGGCGGGCGCGATGCATGCTAACAGGTTGGCAGCGACGTTATTGGCCACATACGTGAAGTCTCGGCTTTGTTTGCCATCGCCGTGAATCGGGGCCGGCTCTCCACTCAAAGCAGCAGTTATGAATTTAGGGATGACGGCGGCATACGCGGAGTGCGGGTCCTGTCGAGGCCCAAACACATTGAAGTAGCGCAAACTCACGGTTGGTAGGCCGTACACGTCGTAAAAGATGCGGCCATACTCCTCGGCGGTGAATTTGGACAAGGCGTAGGGCGAAATGGGCTGGGGGCGCATGGTTTCGACTTTGGGCTCGTCTGCGGCTTGATTTCCGTACACGGAAGAGGAGCTGGCGTACACCACACGTTTGACATCGTTGTCCCGAGAGGCCACCAACACATTGAGCGTTCCGTTTACGTTGATTTGGTTGGTGCTGATGGGATCTTTGATCGAACGTGGGACCGAAGGCAGAGCGGCTTGGTGCAGCACGTAATCGGCGCCTTGGAATGTTTTTTGTAAAAGATCGAGGTCTTCAATGCTCCCCTCTACCACTTCGATTTTTCCCTTAAAATCGGCTAAATTTTCGTGTTTTCCGGTCGAAAAATTGTCCACGACCACCACGTCGTCACCTTGCGCGATCAGCGCTTCGACAATGTGTGATCCAATGAACCCGGCGCCTCCAGTAACGATATATTTCATAAAATGTGATTAGATGCCGACACCCCAATATTGAATGCCCGCTTTTTTCATTGCCCTCGGATTAAACATGTTTCGGCCGTCGATGACAACCGATATTTGAGGAATTCCTTCTTTAAACTCGTCCCATTCAGTTAAAATGAGAAGCGCTTTGGCCCCCTTGAGTGCGCTCTCTTTAGAATCACAGTAAGTGATTCCCTCAGTTCCCAGCTCCTTTTTGGCGTTCTCAAGCCCTATGGGGTCGTAGAGACGGATTTTGGCGCCCTTTTGAATGAGGGAAGGGATGATTTTGAGGGAAGGGGCTTCGCGCATGTCGTCGGTGTTGGGCTTAAAGGTCGCGCCCCATACTGCGATGGTTTTTCCTTTGAGCGATTTGTGAACGCTTTGAAGCTTGCGGATGATTTGTTGATGTTGTCGCTGATTGACGTGCTCGACCGCTTCTAGGATTTGGAATGGTGTTTTTACCCGTTTACCGCTTTGGATGAGACTTTTGAGATCTTTGGGGAAGCAGCTTCCGCCGTATCCGATTCCGGCGCTTAAAAACGACTCTCCGATGCGTTTGTCCAGGCCGATGCCTTTGGCCACTTCGCGAACATCGGCGTCGCAAGTTTCGCAAAAATTGGCGATTTCATTGATGAACGATATTTTTGTCGCGAGAAAAGCGTTGGCAGCGTATTTGATGACTTCGGCGCTGTGGATGTCGGTGAAAAAGAGGGGCACGCCCTTTTGAGTGATCTTTTTATACAGTTTTTTCATCAATGGTTTGGCGCGTGGGGTGTTGAGTCCCACAACGATTCGGTCCGGTTTTAAGAAATCTTGGATCGCACTCCCCTCACGCAAAAATTCGGGATTGTCCACCACATCGAATGGTGTGCTTTTCTTTTTGAGTGCTTTTTGGATGATTTCGGTGACGATGGCGCTGGTGCCCACTGGAACGGTCGATTTATTCACGAATACGGTGTGTTTCTCGATGGATTGACCGAACTGCTGAGCCACCGCCTTAACGGCGCTTAAATCGGCTCTATGGTCTTTTCCGGGCGGGGTTCCAACAGCATTGATGACGATGTCGGCCCACTGCATGCTCTGCGGAATATCGGTGGTGAATTGGAGCTGCTTGTGAACTTGTTTAACAAGTTCTTTAAGTCCCGGCTCATAAAAGGGAATTTTACCTTTTTTGAGATGGTTTATTTTCATCTCATTGATGTCGGCGCATTGCACGTGGTGCCCGAGCTTGGCGAGGCAAGCGCCGGTGACCAATCCTACGTATCCGGTTCCGATGACGGCGATTTTCATGCGCCCATTTTAGCATCTTTGAAAAAAT
>CAZEDN010000082.1:0-5313 GCA_964510905.1 uncultured Candidatus Peribacteria bacterium | reverse complement strand
TGAAAAGTTTTTATTGCCCTTTGCTCTTGAGGTAGAAGATCTTGGGCTTCCCGCACTCCCTGGTCGGGATTTTACAGTGACGGGTGGGATAGAATATCTCGCACAATTGAGTCATGAGCATCCGGAACTTTCCCTGGTTGCTATTAATACTGCCTTTTTAACGCGACATATTTGGATCGCGGTCCTGAATTCGTTCTTTACGTTGGCCGCAGGAGCGGCCTCTAGTTCTATTAAGCTCACGGGGCGCGCGGCTTTGTGGGTGCGCAAGCATCCTGCAGAGGCGTTTTTAGTGGGGGCGTATGCAGGGCTTGCAATGGCCAAGCGTCGTGAACTCATCACCGATTTGGCTCAGGATATTTATCCACACGATGCTGGGGCTCGTCAGGAGTTCCTTGATGCTGCTTCTCGCTATTTTGGCATCGATTTTGAAGCGGAAGAGACGTTTGTGGAGAAAACCGCGGATCCCTTTTACAAAGCACTCATCGAAAATCCTAAGGAGTGCCTCCGCGATGGAGAGCTTAGGCTTAAAATTTTTGAGGAAATGGAATCGGGAGATCTTTTGTGGTTCATTGACAACAGCCTTGGTAAGCTGGCGGTGGGCATTGTGGTTCACGGAAATCCAATGTGGCATGTCATCAATTTGGAATTGGGTGCGGTGGAATCTCTTCTTATGGAATTTGAGAACATTACTGATGCTTCGGAGGATTTTAATGTCTATGCGGCGACAGCACTGGCAGCGGAAGGTTATGTTTTTGGGAAGGCAGGGATTGGTGTCAAAAAGGGTTATGTGGCTTTGCTTGATCCACGGATTGAGGGGCGAGCTGCTGCGAGTCGTTTCTTTAAGACGATTTTGCCCTTTACGAAAGAGAATTGGCACCTTTGGAGGAGCATGCTGCGTGAGGTTGGTGATTCCGTCCCACTCTTTAAGGCGACCGATTTCATCCATGGACGACGCATTGCTCATGTTTCTAGCTACGCACGCGAACTCTTGGAGTTGGCCGAAGCGGTTCCTCCTCGAATAGATGATGTGACTGATCGCTTGCGTTTGATTAAAAAGTGGACACCGGATGTTAAGGTTGGGCAGTATGAATTTTTGGATGATTTCGAGATCAATCGGAGCATGCGCCAAATTCATACGATTTGTGCGGATATCGAGGAAGCTTTGCTTAAGGATGAGGCTGCAGGGGCTCGTGCCCCGCGACTGTTACGCAAACTGGATGAGGTGTCGAGTCGATGGTCTCGTTTACTGAATATTGGTATTTATGTTAAAGACGGTAATATCAAGGGCGCGGTTAAGGAAATCATGCGTGGGCCTGGAGTCCAAGCGTTAGAAGTGGATCAGATTTTTAAGGGGCGCTCTCATTCGCAATTGAGAACTCGTATTTCGGATATCGATACGGAATTGAGCAAATTGGACGATGCGGCGGATTTGGATCGAATCACAGAGTTGCGGCGTGAAAGACGTGCGATCGAGGCGTTCATTGATCCGACTATTAATCTTCAGCGACCATCCTTGTCAAATATCCGGCGTCCTGAGATGCGGGCTTTAGAAGTGGAACGAATGGCTTTAGAAATGGAGTCGGTTGAGCGAGGTGTGAGTGCGCGTGTTACCTCAGAAATCGAGACGATTATGGAGGATGCAAAGCGATCCGGTCTGTCGGTGCGGGCTCCTGAAATCCAAGCCAGGCTGACCAAGATCGACGAAACCATGATCATCCCCTTTTGGAAACAAAAACAAGGTTATTTGAAAGAACTCAGTAAACATTACCGTCGCTTGCCGGCGCGATTCCGTACGGCGCGATTGAAAGCGGTAATGAATCAGGCGCATGAAAGTACTTATCTCACGAAGGTTACGAAGGGTGTTAAGGGGCGTGCGGTGGTGGTGGTGGCGTTGGCCAGCTTGATGGTGGCAACCGATATACTCTTCCAAAAGGAAGATTCTGAGCGGGAGCTCGATGAACTGTTGTCCGAGCTGGGACCGGATGTGGCTCAGCTTTTGGTGGACGTTTTGCCAGGGGTGGGAACTTATTCGGTCTATCGCACGGCAGTTACGGGTCAAGAGTGGGTCAGTGGACGTGAGATGGAAGGTTGGGCGCGGTGGAGCAATTACATTTGGGGCACGGTGAGTTTGGCGGCTGATGCGCTTACGGTATTAGCGTTTGTGCCCAGTGGGTCGCTTTCCCTGGAAGCGAATGTTGGAGGACGTCTGGCGCTCATGGCGGCACGTGGATCGACGAAGGCCAAAAAGCTTTCGGCGGCCTGGCCACGGATCACTAAGCTTGCAGAGAAGCTGGGTGGATGGGACGAACTCCTTCGCGCTGCGCATCGATTCTTGAAGCATGCCGACGAATCCTCTCGGATGGTAAAGGGATTGAAGACGGCACAAGGGGTCGGTTTGGCGAGTGGACTTGCGGTTACCGCAGGAGGCCTCACCTATGACCTCGTATATGCACAAGAAGATGGTGATACCGGATTTGAAATGGCGAGCGATATTGCCTCTCAAATGGATGAATCCTTTGAATCGGTTATGGGGACTCCCCCACCCGATGCAGACATCGAATATCTTCCCCAAGCGGCTTAATTTTTTATCATGGTCACACCAAAACAGTTCGCAGAATGGCTCAAACGTTCCACCCTGAATCCGGGTGAACAGAAGGCGTTACTCGATCAACTGCACAATCTTTCTCCTGAGCAGATCTTTCAGATCGCAAAAATTCTCAAGAAGGATGTGTCGGCACAGCATCGCATTCTGGCGGACGTGGAACGAAAACGTGACAAATTGCTGCTTCAATTCAATTTAGAGGTGGGCAAACTGGAGCCGCCCGAGGTATAGTATTGCACGATGGCGAATCCAAAAAAGCACAAATCGGAAGAAATCCTAGAACGTGATCGTTCAGGCGAGTTTGAGGAAACCAATACGTACGTGGAACGTTGGGAGGAGTTTGAGGATATGTTTGATCAGTTTGACCCTATCCCTGATCATTTGGAGGCGGCCTGGTGGGATAGTGAGGTGAGGCAGCGACGCATGGAAGAAGTTCAGAAACTTTTAGAGGGCGAGAAGCGGCCCCCTTTTGATGATGAAGAGTTGGTGCGCGGATTGAGAGATTCGTTGGGCTATTTTTCATACGTTCAATTGATGGAGTTGAAGTATTTTGCAAAGCGATGCGGTGAGGGGTTGGCGATGCAGAGAGCGGAAAAATCATTTGAAAAGAGTGCGGAAGCGGAGAAGGTGGATGCGGTGTTGACCATTGATGCGGCGTGGGCAGAGTCGCAGGCGTTGTTCAATGCGCTGGTGGAGAAGTTTTATACTCTTGTGGCGCGTATGGCGCTGAAAGGAATGGCGGAAGAGGAGTTCAGGGGGCTCATAAATGTTTCTTGGACCGCGATTCAAACTTGCGTAGAGCAGATAAAAAAGGCGCTCGATGAGGGTAAATCTCCTACTGAAATTCGTCTCATTATTTTGCGGTTTGATCAGCAGTTGGACGCGCTGGATCCGGAGCATGCTTTCGTGCCGTCGGAGACTATATCGAGCAAGGACTCGTAAGAGATTCCACGATTCGCACGTTTACTGGAAAGAACCTCCTCGGATCATGATCCTCGGAGAACCTTTCTCGCTTTCGCGTGACGTGCACTTAGCGAATCGCGAAACCTCTTACAGTTGTTTGATCATATATGTCCCCTCCAGCTGGTAGCCCCACTTTCTGTAGTACTCGCGGGTTCCGATCGATGCGATGACCGCCAGTTTTTTGAGGCCGGTTGCGCGTGCTATTTTTTCAGCTTTTTCGATGAGTTTGCGGCCGAGACCTAGGTGCTGAGTGGCGTCTTTTTTGGTTTTACCGATTTCGACTTGGAATCCGTAAGTGTGGACTTCGCGGATTATGGCTGCGTCTTGGAGTTCTTTGATGAAGTGTTTTTTGTTGGTGAAAAGTTGTGAAGGGAAGCGAAGGCGCAATAGTGAGAGCAATTTGTCGTTTTGTGAGTCTTCGTATGTGAGGAAGAACTCTTTTCCTTCTGATGCGTCGAATTCTTGTGCTTTGTACGTGATGTTTTCGGGATCGACTGATTGGTTGCGGATTTCACGGCAGCGGATGCAGCGGCAGATTGGCTTCTTTTGTTTGAGCTGGATTATTTGGCGGAGGTTTGTGTCGAGGTTCCCGGCGAGGATTGTGTCACTGGGGATGTCGCGGACGAGGCGGTCGATGCGCACGAATTCTGGGACCATTTTTTTGATGTCGATGATGAGGTCTGTGAGGACATCGTCGTCATAAGGTTCATACTCCCCTCTTTTCCACCATTTTTCTAGTTCGGAAAATGGCACGACGGTGCAGGGATACAGTTTGAGGAAGTCAGGTTTGTATGCAGGATCTTCGAACAGTTTTTGCATCATTTGAAGATCGCGTTCGGGGGTGCTTCCGGCGAGGTTTGGCATCATGTGGACCGAGATTTTGAATCCGGCGTCGCGGGCTAGTTGCATTGCTCTCCTCCCCTGCTCCACTGTTTCTCCACGTTTGTTTAGTTTGAGCACGTCGTCGTACAGGCTTTGAAGGCCGATTTGTAGCTTGGTGCAGCCGAATTTTCGGAATCTGCGGAGCTCTTCTTTGGTGATGTGGTCTGGGCGTGTTTCGAGGCTTAGGGCTATGCAGCGATGTTCGGCGGTTTCGTTATCCTGCTGCGCTTTTTTGAGGCTTCGGTGGTTGGTTCCGCTGAGTGCGCTGTACAGTTGGCGAATGAAGGCTGTTTGGTATCGTTTTTCGTATGCTGAAAAGGTTCCTCCGAGGACGATGAGTTCGATTTTGTCGGTGGGATGGCCTTGGTTGGCGAGGCTTTTTAATCGGGTTTTGACTTGGCGTTTTGGATCGAAATCGTTGAGGACGGCACGCATGGCTCCTGGTTCATTAGAAAGGTAACTTTTGGGCATGTCTTTTTCGGTAGGACAAAATATGCACTTTCCAGGGCAGTAATACGGTTTAGTGAGTGTGGTGATCACGCTGACGCCGGCTAAACTGCGGATTTTGCGTTTGCGCAAGAGTTTTAAAATTGCCTCGTCTTCTTTTAGTTCACCATTTTTGATTAGTTCGCGATATACTTTTACAATCTGAAAATTGGCAGGAGTGGCGACTTTATTCTTCTTGGCGAACTTTTTTTTGAATTGTGTGAGATCCTCTTCCGACTGAATTTTTGCGTGTAGTGCTTGTCGAATGAAGCGCTCGAGTTTATCATGGGGAAGCGTCATGACCCCAATCTAGCCTATGCGTCCTAAAACGGCAACGAAGCTTCTGAAGACGGTCCCCAAAACGTACGATGCGATTGCAG
>CAZEDN010000081.1:0-5325 GCA_964510905.1 uncultured Candidatus Peribacteria bacterium | reverse complement strand
GATTAACAGGTTAAAATCAAGCATTCCGGCGTGACAAATCTACAGGTAAGTATATGCTCACCTTTTTCGTGTTGCGAGGCGCTAAAAATCATTCTATGGTAGGATGGTTCCACTTTAAAATTCCCCCAAAATCCCAATATCATGAAAATCAATCCTCTCATCTTTCGCGCGTACGACATTCGTGGCATCGCGCACAAGCCCGAATCCACTACTCCTGATCTCACCCCAGAAACTGCCGAACTCATCGGAAAAGGGACCGGAACATATATTCTCGAACACAGCGGACCCAACATAGTCATCGGCGGCGATAACCGCCTCAGTACACCAGAGATCAAAGACGCCTTCATCAAAGGCATGCTTTCTACTGGATGCAACATAACCGACATCGGCCTCGCCACCAGCCCCCTCCTCTACTACGCAACCTGCAAATGGGAAATGGATGGCGGCATAAACATCACCGCAAGCCACAACCCCAAAGAATACAACGGAATCAAAGTGGTCGGCAAAATGGCCCACGCCATCTGCGGCGATGAACTTCAAGAAGTCCTCAACATCATCGAAGAGGGCGGCTTCAAAACCGGCGAAGGAACCCTGGAAAAACGAGCTGACCTATTCGAAATCTACGTCGAAGAGATGAAGCAAAAAATCGACATCCCGGGACCGCCCGACCACCCACCACTCAAGATAGTAGTGGACTCCGGGAACGGCGTATCTGGAAAATTTGCAGGAGATCTATTCCGAGCATTCGGCTGCGAAGTCACCGAGTTGTACTGCGAACTCGATGGAAACTTCCCAAATCACCCGGCCAACCCAGAAGAAGAAGAAAATCTCGAAGAAATGATGGATCTTATGAAAAACGGTGACTACGACATTGGAATCGGGTTCGACGGCGACGGCGACCGCATCGGGCTCATCGACGAAAACGGCAAACATTACGCCGCCGATCTACACCTTCTCCTCCTCGCCGAAGACCTCCTCAATCGCCACAAAGGCGCCAGCATCGTCTTCGACGTAAAAGCATCACAAATCGTCCCCGAACTGATCAAAAAACACGGTGGCAATCCCATCATGGCAAAAACCGGGCACTCCTTCATCGAAAAAACCATGCACGAAAAGAATGCACTCCTCGCCGGGGAAGTCAGCGGCCACCTATTCTTTGCGGAAGATTATTACGGCTTCGACGACGCCTTCATGGCCGCCCTCAAAACCCTCGCCGTACTCGCAACATCCCCAAAAACTCTTTCAGAACATTTCGTCGAACTGCCCAAAACCCACGCCACCCCAGAAATAAAAGTCCCCTGCCCCGACGACCGCAAATTCGAAATCGTCATCGCCCTCCGTGACCACTTCGAAACAATTTATGACTGCATCACCATCGACGGCGTGCGCATGCTTTTCGAACCCGAAACATGGGGGATCATTCGCTGCTCCAACACCACCCCAAACCTGACCATGCGCTTCGAGGCGCTCTCCCCTGAAAAACTCAAAGAAGTCATCGCCATCGTAGCCGAAGAGCTCAAAAAACACCCAGAAGTGGACATGTCATGGTATGCTCAATACCAGTAACCCCTGCACATGCAACTGGCCGGCTTTCTCGTCATCCTCATCATGCTCGGCACCATCGCCGTGATCGGTGCATTGGCCATCATGCAAGCCCGCCGATTTCGTTATTTGAGCAAACCCAGCCAAATCATAACGTGGGCCTACGCCTTCATCAGCGTGATTCTGGCCATCGCCATTATCGTCTCCTATTTCACGATCGAGTTCTAAGCACGCACCCTAAAAATTCAATCCGCCCGACGCAAACTCTCCCACCAATGGCAAGTCCGCAGAAGGTGGGACGTATTCGATGTAGAACGGTGTATTGTCGGCCTGTGTGAGATCGCCATCACCATTATCTAGATTCGCTGCACGCTCATAGCCATCACACTCTTCCATGTCTCCAAGGTCCGCGCTACCATCCCACTCTTCATAGCCTCCGTCACCATCTTGATCTACTGGTGTCCCAAACTCGTCCGTTTCCACCCAACACAATGTAAATTCACGAAGGTCATATAAATCGTACTCACGAGCCGCAACTTGCTGAAGAGCATTCACCGCAGTCTCCCCATTCGGGAACAAAGCCGCATCGTGCCCACCCATTGTATTGCTCGAAATGATCGACCCCGCAAAGTACAACTGATTCACCAACGTTTCTTGGCGCGTATCGACGTCCACCCAATCCATCAAAGCGTTGGTGTTGTCATATCCTAGGAGTCCGATGTTGTTGGCCTCTCCGTCATAAGGAAGCACGCTTCCGTCCGCAAAAATCGTCACATTCACGAGATCTGTCACGTCCGGATGGATATAGATATTTCCTCCATTTCCGTACGCATCTTTGAACGCCACTAGTCCAACTGCACCCGACCCCGTTAAATCACCGTCGAGGTAAATGTCTCCCCCTTGAACCACAATGGTCTTGGATTCGTAAACCGCAGCCACATCATAGACCACCACATCATCACTGTAGTAAACCAACGCATCATCCAGGAGCGATTGCCCGCCATAAGCGCGTAAGCTCGCCTTAACGTAACCTCCTCCTGGCTCATTGACTCCTCTCGTCAGCTGCGAAAATCGTTGATAAAGCTCATTACGAATGGCGGTCGTTGAAATATCACCCACCACAACGATGTCTGTATCTTGATCCAAAGTGAGATCAGCCGTAGAACTGGTGATCGATCCCGAAACGTACGGCTCCAGCTTGTATTCATGCGCCGGAACATTGGACTGGATGCCAGGACCTGACTCCAACGCAAGATAAGCCGAATAGTAATGTACGCCTGTGAAAATAGGCGTATCTTCTCGATAATAAACGGTTGTTTCATACAAAAGGTCCGCGTCCACATCGTAATTCACCTCCAACGGAATCGTGAGCGAGTTGTTGCTGTAATCCGATTCTGCGATGTGCCCTTCCGACTCCAACCAGGCCATCACATTATACGACCCTGGATTCACTTGTTGTGGATGGGTGTACGTGATCACCGTTGTCCCTCCTGCACTCATGAAAGTAGAATCGTATCCAAACTTTCCGGATCCCACTTCATAGTCGGTTCCCGAAATGTCCAAATGAACGATAGGGCAATACTGGTCAGGATTGTAACAAAGCGCAAAGCTGGCATCTGCGGCTCCAAGATTTTGAAGGGTAATGTCGAATTGATTCGGCGAAGTGAATTGAATATCGGTCACCGCCAAATCAGGAAGATCACTTCCGGTAAGCGATTCGCTGTAGGCATTGTTAGCCACATTATCATCTTCGATGAAATCGATGGGATCAAAATAAACACCCACCGTCACGGTCTCTCCTGCGTCCACCATAATGTCGGTATAAACGTCCGACTCACTCCCTGCATAAAAGAAGTCCGTATTGCTGTATGAAGTACATCCTCCTAGCAAGCAAGCCACTCCATAAAGATACGGCGTGCCATCCACTACCACTTGCATTTGAGGATATCCATTGTCCACATCCACGGTCGAAATATCTTCCGAACCTTGGTTGCGAAGCTGAACCACCACCTCATTTCCATCCAAGAAAATAGCGTTCACCGCCACATCCATTTGAATCGGATTCTCAAGCCCTTCGTCGTCATCTTGCACCACTTGCGGCTGAGCAAGAATCAGCTGTGCCTTAGCCGGCAAAGATCGAAATGGATTGATCCATGCAAACAAGTTCGCAAAGAATCCGCGAGGACTTTCCATGAACGTTAGATATCCGTCCACATCCACCAACATCGTGTTGGTGATTTCTGCCCCTAATCCACCTTCGTCCAATCCCAACTCACCTGGATTCGCGAGGCTAAACGTCGAATTGGCTGAAGCAGTATCTTCGCCAGGCACATAATTGAGATTTCCATCGTTATCAAAAAGGTAGTAATAATCGGTCGAATTCAGCGTCGCCCCAACCTGTAAATTACTGGTCTGCAAATTGTCTCCCGTCGACCAAACCTTCACCATTCCATCCATCACAAACGCTTCATTTAAACGGCTGGGCAAATAAAGCTGCCCCTCGTCATTTTCATCCAAATAAACCAAATCCATCACTTCGACTGCCGGCTCAAATTCAAGGTCTAAATCGTCCACGGACAAATTCCATGTGGGATAATCGCCCGCACCCAAATAGTTCCCCACTTCAACCGGCCCAGGACCGTTTGTGATACTGATGTCAATCGAATCGATGAAGTATTGATTCGCATCATCCGCACGAGTGAAGCCTGTTAAATCATCTGGATCACGGTCAAAAGGATAATCGATAGCTCCATCGCCATCTTGATCATATCCATTCAAGCCGGATGTTGGCGCCCATGAGTGAACGGCCACCTTGTACGTCGCATCAGCATTTATGTACACAGGGTCATCCACTACAACTGCTCCTGAATCGTCTTCGGGTCGACTGATTTGATCCATGTAAACGAATGAACCTTCCGTTGGCGTGATCGTGATGTCCACATCATAACCATCCGCTTCTGTAATTCGGTCTCCATCGGCATCAATCAACGCCACCGACACTAAGTATGAATCGTCGCCATCCGCAAACGGTGCCCACGATCCTCCTCCAGCACCATACTTGGTCACCTCAGAAGGATCCGGACTGATCGTCACCACCGGCTGTACATAACGAGTTTCTACTTCCTCAGGCAAATCCTGATAAACCGCGTATTGCGGTTCACTTCTATTCCCAAAACGAATCCATCCTGCCGTATCACTCCAGGCCCATCCCACCACTTCTCCAGTCGTTAAATCGGTGTGCACACGTCGTTCAACATCCAGGGCACAATTACAATTATTCGCGTCCCAATCAAACCAAACCCAATCTAAATCAATGCCTCCCCATGCTTTCCCATACCAATACGCATCCCCGGTATACGCCATGTCCTCCTCTAAATTCATGTCGATATGAAATTCATCGGTCGCACAAGTCGCCGGGTCACCCCAAACATTACACCATGAAAAATAGAGCCATCCGGTATTCGGAATCCATGTGTAATTGTAAAGATTGTCCAATTCACCGTCTGGGTTCGGGCACAAACGAATGTTGTCACTGATCGCCGATCCGGTCGCTCTGTCTGCAGCCACGCTTGCCAACGGATCTGAAATGGTCCAATAACCATTCTCATAATCCGAACGATACGCCTCGATGGCATTGATGCGATAATCACTCAATCCGGTGATCATTCCGCAATCTTCACTTTGAGGATCGTACGCTTGAGTCGCCCCTCCTGAAAGGAAAAGCGCCACAAGAAGTGTGAGTGGCAAAAACGCCACAAGGAACCACTTTTTCATAGTAAGGTT
>CAZEDN010000080.1:478-5396 GCA_964510905.1 uncultured Candidatus Peribacteria bacterium | reverse complement strand
CATAGTCCTAGTTTATCAGAAATAGATTGCATTGCACCTAAAACGATCTCCACGTGCTCGTCGAACGGCACGCCCAGATCGTCGGCGCATTTGATTAAATCGTCGCGGTCGATTTGGGCCGCAAACGCTTTGGCTTTCATTTTTTTCTTAACGGATTTCACTTTTACGTCTCCGATTTTCTTGTCCGGGCGGACCAATGCCACCGCAGTGATGAATCCGCTGAGTCGGTCCACCGCTTTGAGTGCTTTCCCCATCTGACTCTCGGCTGGGATATCGCCGTGTTCCTGAATGGCTTGGACAATTTCGTCAGGGACGTTCATTTCTCGGAGCATTGGCTCTCCTTTGTGAGGGTGTTCTTCTGGCCATTTTTCGTAATCAAAGTCGTGAAGGATCCCTGCGACCGCCCATTTTTCTTCATCTTCGCCAAACTTGCGTGCGTATGCGCGCATCCCGGCTTCGACCGCATACGAATGCTTGCGCATATTTGGGTTTTTCAAGTGGGCCTCCATGATTTGATGGGCCTCTTCGTAGTTCATGATTTTTTGGTTAGCCAAGTACTTTTTCTAGTTCTCCGCGCTCAATCCCCATCTTGATGTCCCTGGCCAGGCGACGTCCTGTGGACATGGGTTCATCATAGCGAAGTGCCGTGTACGGAGATCCTTCTATGAATGGATTGGTTCCGGCCACGATTCGGGCGGAAATTTCAAAAACGAAAAAGTTTAAATTGGTGTCCATGATTCCTTCCAAACAGAATGGCCCGAACAGGCCTGCCCCGACCAAATCTTTTGACGTTTTGACTGTATCCTCGCCCATTTCGTAGATGTCGGGAAGGAGCGATTCGCGAACCACGAGTGGGATGTTCCCGGTGATCGTGTAACTGGTTTGAATGTCGGCGGCGAGTTGGTCTTTTGCAGCAATGCGCCCGATAGAATCGGCGTTGGATTCGTATCGTTTATCGAAACTCATGATTTCGAGCTCTTCGGTGATGGGTGAATAGAAGTAATGGACGTACATGGGCACTCCCACGATGTATTCTTGAATGACGTAATCGTCTTTTCGGCCGTATTTTTCTAGCCCTTCATAGAATTCTTCTGGGTTGTTGGCGATGAAGTATCCTGACCCGCCCTTAGCCCCGTGGAATTTGATGATTACCGCACAATCTATGTCTTCTGGAGATTTAAAAATGCGAGGCAATTTGAGCCCCGCTTTCAATAACCATTTCCGTTCCATGGCACGATCTGACTCCCATTCGAGGATGCCTTTCGTGCCGTAGTGCATGCACTTAAGCTTTTTGCAGCCTTCGTGTCCGAGGTAACTCACGAACGATCCATGAGGGATAACGATGGCGTTGTGGTTCATCAATTCTTCTTCGATCTGGGGGAAATTCCTGAAATCGTCCACTTCGATGAATTCGTCAGCGACCCCAAAGTGTTCGTATAGTTTGCGCCGTTTGGGCGTGACCACACAAATGGTTTTGAACCCTTCATCCTTCGCGCCTTTTAAGATTTGAAGGGCACTGTGACTGCCTAGTGTTGCGATGCGATAATCGTCGATGTTCTTGGAGTGCATATTTTTTCGGTTATTAAGAAGATTTATACCACGAAAGGGGCTTTCTTGTCGAGAAAAAAGATTTTTAAGAGGTGAATTTTACATGTCCATCCCCTTCAGCGCCTTGATACGTTCCTCTACCGGAGGGTGAGTTGAAAAAAGATTGGACCAAGTGCCGGCCTTGAATGGATTGGCGATGTAGAGGTGGGCGGTGCCTTTGGTGGCGTCTTTTAGCTCTCGTGGATCTGAGGAGATTTTTTCTAGGGCTGTGGCTAGGGCGTCGGGATAGCGTGTTAGCAATGAGGCGGAGGCGTCTGCGAGAAATTCGCGCTTTCTGGAGATGGCGAATTTTATCATGGTTGCGAAAAGTGGGCCTAGCAAGAGAAACAGTAAGCCGAGAATCATGATGATCATTTGTGCTTTGCCATTGCGGTTGCTTGAGCGACCGTGTCCGCTGTACCACCATATTCTGTGCATCATCATGACCACGCCGAATAGTGCGGCGACGATCATCATCAATCGGATGTCGTAGTTCCCGATGTGGGACAGTTCGTGTGCTAGGACCGCTTCTACCTCTTTTTTCTCGAGGCGATCGAGGAGCCCTTGCGTGACCGCGACGGTTGCATGGTTAGGGTCGCGCCCGGTGGCGAATGCGTTCATCGCTTGTGATTTGATGATGTGTATTTTTGGAGTTGGAAGGCCGGCTGCGATCGATAAGTTTTCTACGAGACGGTATAGTTCGGGGTTATCGCGCTTTTCGATGGGTTTGGCATGATTGGCGGCGAGCGCGATTTTGTCTCCTGCGTAATAACTGATGAGTGCCCACACCACCGAAACACCGGCCGCTATTGCGAGTCCAGCATAGCCTGCGCCTGGGCTTTGAACCTCAGCGATTACAAACCCCATCCCTGCCACAAACATCACAAAAAATAGGAGCAAAAATGAGGTTCGCCGTTTGTTTTTTGCGATTTCTGTATAGGCCAACGCCATAATTTATCCTTTAAAGTCGACTTTAACGTTTTTGCGTTCTTCTTCGTTTTCGACCTCAAAGAATGCTTCTTTTTTGAACCCAAGGAATCCGGCGATGAGGTTGATTGGGAAGAGTTGGACCTTTGTATTCAATTCACGAACATTGCCGTTGTAGAATCTGCGAGCGGCTTGGATTTTGTCTTCGGTGTCGGTGAGTTCTCGTTGAAGGTCTAGGAAGTTTTGATTGGCTTTGAGGTCAGGATAGTTTTCAGAAACAGCGAAGAGTGTTTTAAGAGCACCGGTAAGCATATTCTCTGATTGGCCTTGTGCTTCTGGATTTCCCTTGTTTTCGATGGCGGCGGCTCGTGCTTTGGTCACATTTTCGAGTACCTCTTTTTCGTGTCCCATGTACCCTTTTACGCTTTCCACCAAATTGGGGATAAGGTTGTAACGACGTTTGAGTTGAACTTCGATATCTGACCACGCTTCTTTCACGCGGACTCTTAAGTGGATCAGTTTATTGTATGTGAGTGCGACCCAGAGCAAAATGACACCGACTACGATGAGTACGATGGTGGTGATTCCGAGGCCTCCTGCGGCTTCGGTGACGACGGGGTCTGGAGCTACTACTATGTCTGCTGGCATTTCGGTGGGAACGTCGATCGCTTCGGGGACAACTTCTGTGGTTTCGACTGTGAGGGTTTCTTCATCCATGAAAATTTGGATAGGAGTAAAAAGCGCTAAAAGTGTAGGACGGTTAAGGTGGGAAGTCAATTGGGGAGACTTAGATGCGGTAGCGGACGGCATCTCCTCCGGCGCCGAGGGCGTTTTGGTGTTCAACGGCAAGCGGTGAAACGGCGCCTCCGCGAGCACGAGGGGGGACGGCGCGTACTTGTGCTACCCTTTCTCGCGTTGCTCCCTGTTGATCATCGACAGCGTAGGGGCTCAACGGAATGAGCATACGGTGATAGGGTAATCCGTGTAATTCTCCTTCCCCTCCCGCGGCTATCTGCTTTCCACGTAATTCCGGGTTGAATGTCCATCCGTGTTCTTGGGCCAAGGCCTTTAACATATCTATATTCCCTCCTCTAAATTTAACTTCTAAGCTTCTCCCATCGTGCGAAAGATTGGCTGCGCTTAGAGGTATTTCTCCTCCTTCTTGAGAGAGTTTGTCTCTTACTACGTTCACTCCTCGAATTTGCTCAAAAACACCCTCTGCCCATTCCCTCAATTGATCGGTTCGTTGTCTTTATTGTCGGACTCTTTCGCCTCGTCCGTCTAGGTCTGCCTTGTGGGCGGTCACTACTGCAGAGTCAGGTGGGGTGATTTCTGGTAATGCTAAAGCCATGAGAGTTTGATTAAATAGCTAGGAGATTTTTATACTCCGTAATGCAGTGTTTTGTCAATGCTACACCAGGATAAATCCCAGAATCGCAACCACAATCAAATACAGCGAAAACACCCTTAATGTGTGCGTTTTTAGGAACTTCATTAAAAAGGAAACACTCAAATAGCCCACAATAGCCGAAGTCACAAACCCGATAGCCACGATGTCCCATGGAGGCATTGGAGCTTCACCTTGATAGACATTCAGACCGGTAAGGAGACTGGCCCCGGCAATCGCAGGAATCCCGAGGAGGAACGCAAATCGTGCCGCTTCTTCCCGTTTGAGCCCGAACAAGAGTCCCATCCCAATGACCGATCCAGAACGTGAAATGCCGGGAATGAGAGCGAACGCTTGGGCAATCCCCATCACAAATGTGTTTTTGAGATTAAAGCGCCAGCGAGTTTTTTTCTTTGGAAATCGTTCTGCTAGCAGGAAGAAAACCGCAAGAATGGCGAGTAACCCAAGAATGACTTTTGGATCGCGGAAAACGTTGTCGAGCCAATCTTCCATCGTAAATCCCACAATGACCGCCGGAATGGTCGCGAGGACGATGTACCCGAGTAGTTTGAAATTTTTAAAAAGCCCCAGAATGTCCTTCCAAAAATAGACGATGATCGCGAGGAGCGTTCCTAAATGAAGTGCCACATCAAATCCTTTCAATTCATCAATTTCCAGCCCAAAAATCGATTCCATCAACACGAGGTGCCCCGAAGATGATATGGGCAAAAATTCGGTGATGCCTTGAACTATGCCGAGAAGGAGGGCCTGGAATAAGGTCATCATCAGTGTTTAAACGATCGTACCCCAGTAAACACCATCGCGATCCCAAGCTCATCTGCGCGTGCAATTACTTCTTCGTCACGTATCGATCCACCAGGTTGAATAATGGCGGAAACGCCGGCCTTTTCGGCCTCTTCCACCCCGTCTGGGAATGGGAAGAAAGCGTCGGAGGCCATGACCGAGCCTTTGATTTCATCGCCGCCTTTGTGTGTGGCGATGTACACCGAATCGACG
>CAZEDN010000080.1:0-468 GCA_964510905.1 uncultured Candidatus Peribacteria bacterium | reverse complement strand
CACGATTCGTCCCAAATTCTTTGAGGGATCGGTTTTGGCGAATACGACAGAGTTTGATTTCACGTGTTTCACCACTTTGCGGGCGAACATCATGGCTTGGATTTCTTCTGGGATTGGCTTCTTTTTGGTAACCACTTTGAGGTCTTTTTCGTCCACCACGTATTGGTCGGCGTACTGCACGAGCATTCCTCCAGCGACCGTTTTGATGTCGCGTTGGTTGGGATTGAGGCGGAGTTTGCCGGTTTCAAGAATTCTTAGGTTTTTTCGTTTTTTGAAGCGTTCTAGGGCGGCGGGCTCGAAGGATGGTGCGGCAATCACCTCTACAAATAACTTGTTTTTTGCGATGTATTTGGCGATTTTCTCGGTGCATTCTTGGTTCATGCCGATCACGCATCCAAATGCGGACATGGGATCCACGTTGTATGCCACGTCGAAGGCGGTATCGATGTCCTCGGCAGTGGCGACACC
>CAZEDN010000079.1:2633-5429 GCA_964510905.1 uncultured Candidatus Peribacteria bacterium | reverse complement strand
CCGGACAGGCTCTCATCCCCACCCTCACGGGCGGGGAGTTCCCGCTGGATTAAAGGAATTCGTGCGGCTGCTGAAGCGGGAGACGAAACACTGGGTGGTTTTACGGAACAATTTTCTGCTAGAGCGCTACGATCCGTTCGGGCTAGTGTCGAATCACCTGATGCGCCTTGGCTTACTTCAAAGGCGGTGAACGCAGCAAGAGCCGCTTTTATTTGCGAGACCATCGATCGCCGATTGGCTGTTTTGGCTGCGGCAGCGCCGAGCTTGGAGGAAGCTCCTGCTGCCGGTGAAGAAGCGCCTGCTCCAGATGCTGCTGATCAAACTACCGCTGAGCCTGGAGCCACTACTGGTGAGGGTGCCGCCGCTGAGCCTGCTGCTCCGCCGGCTACAGCAAAAGCTCCCGCTAGTGGACGGAAAAGAGGGCCGAAGGCTGGGCCTAAAGCAGGAGGCAAGGCTGCTCCACGTGGCAGGAAGACGCCTGTCTCTAAAGCTGCTGCCGCTCCAAAGAGTGGCCGGGGCCGAGGTAGAAAAGCTCCTGCAGCTGCCGCTGCTGTTCCAAAAGCCGCAGCAGGTCCGAAGAGCGGTCGTGGTCGTCGAGGTCCAAAAGTAGACACTGCGCCAAGAGGACGCTCTCGAGAGGGTTATTAGGCTGGAGGAAATTTCTGGAGCCGACACTCGGGCTCGAACCGAGGACCCACAGTTTACAATACTGTTGCTCTACCAACTGCGCTATGTCGGCGCGTTTTCAAGGACGCCTGAATGAAACCATATTGATGGGCTGGTTTCAAGGTCAGTTTCGGTGGGCGCGAAAATGGCTCGTTCGCTGAAAGTCACCCTAGGGTGACTTTTTTTGATGTGTGAGGGCTCCATATGGAGCTTCTCTAACCTGCAAAGTTACTCCCGGGAGTAACTCCTAACCTGTAAAAATCCCGGCGCCGAGCAACTATGACATAAGCCGCGAATTTCCAAAATTTGTGTAAGCGAAGCCCCCGGGTCGTCAGTCCGGGGGCGCTCGCTTGCCCTTTTTGCCTCGGGGCGGGTTAGTCGGCAACGGGGTCGTCGGGGTCCGAATCCGACCAGTGGAGAAGGATGTGTGTCTCGTCATCCTCATCCCCGTCGTCCTCATCACCGTCCCGCGTCTCCGGGGGCGGGACGAGGTCGGCGTCGCGCATGTCGGAGTGCAAACTGCCGGAGCAGCCTCCCATGGCGAGCAGCCGATCCGCCTCGAGCATGGCGTCGTCCAGGTTGTCCTGGATCGTGGCCAGCTCCTGCTCGTACGTCAGGAGCTCGCTCGGCCAGACCCAGGACTTGTCCTTCTCGATCTTGTACTGGAGCGCCTTGAGCTCCCCGTAGGCCTCGGCGATGCCTTCGAGCACCTGGAAGATCCTGATCTGGGGGATGTCTCCGTCGTGGAGCTTCGTCGAGTACAGATTCTCGATGTACCCCCGGATATCCTCTTCCAGCTCGATCCTGACGCAGACCGGGTTGGGCTTTTCGGGGCACTCGCACTCCTTCTCGTCCTCGCAGACGCACTCGAACGCCTTGAGACGTTCCCCCCAGATGGCCGCGTCCTCGATGATGCAGGTGTCGCTGATGCTGACCATGGACTCCACCGAGTCCTGTCTCGCCTCTGCGACTGCATCATCCAGCTCCGCGCGGAAGTCCCATTTCGGTCCCCAGAGGAAGATCTCGCAGACAGCCACTCCCAGCACCACCAGGATCCCGAGAGCCACGGCGCATGCCCTCAACTCGCTTCTTGTTCTTGCGTTCATTCGCGTTCCGTTCCTTCCCGTTCTGATGTTAAAGAGCAAGCGCCTAGGTCCGACCAGCGCTCACTCAACTTATGCGTCTTGTGACGCTGCCCTAAACCAAAGGAGATCATCGTACCACGAAAAGTTTGACAAATGCCACGCCCCCCTCTACGAATGAGTCATGAATCTTACCGATTTTCCCAACATTCAGCGCGACACCTCTCTCGCCCCGTACTCCACGTTTGGTGTGGGTGGGCCGGCGCGCTTTTTTTATGAGCTGCATGAGATCGATGAATTGTTCGGTTTGTTGGAAGCTGCTCGCACGGATGATGTGCCTGTTTTTGTGTTGGGTGGGGGAAGCAATGTGCTTTTTATGGATGAAGGTTTTTCAGGTTTGGTTGTTCGAATGATGGCCAATTCTGTGCATGTGGATGATGATCGTTTGGTAGCGGATGCGGGAGCAAAATGGGGCGCGATTTTGAAAGCGGTTCATGAGGCTGGATTGAGTGGATTGGAGGAGTTTTCGGGATTGCCTGGAACGATTGGTGGATCGGTTGTTGGGAATGCTGGATGTTTTGGGAAGGAAGTTAAAGATGTTTTTGTTAGTGCGAAAATTTACGATTTAGAAACGAATGAAGTGAAAGAAGTTGGTCCGGATTATTTTGAGTTTAAATATCGTTGGAGTCGCGCAAAAGAGACACACGCGATTGTCCTTCAAGTTATGCTTCACCTCGAGAAAAACGCCCCTGTCCAGACACAAGAAAGTGTCCAGACACGACAAGCCTCTCAGCCTCCGGGCAAGAGTTCCGGCTCATTCTTCAAGAACCCCTCGCCCGACCAGCCGGCCGGAAAGTTGATCGATGAATGCGGCTTAAAAGGCTTGCAAATCGGCGGCGCCCAAATCTCCGAAAAACACGGGAATTTTTTCATGAATATGGGCGGTGCCACCGCGGCAGATCAAATAGATCGGAAGAACGTCGCGTAGGGCAAGAGCGTCGATCTAGGCGGCCGCCGAATCGTGGAAAAAGTGATTATCGTAAAATAA
>CAZEDN010000079.1:0-2623 GCA_964510905.1 uncultured Candidatus Peribacteria bacterium | reverse complement strand
CGCGGCAGACATCCTAGCGCTGCGCGACCGTGCCAAAGCCGAGGTCCACGAAAAATTCGGCATCACACTCGAGGAAGAAGTGATTATCGTAAAATAAGCTTGACTTTGTGTCAACAAGTGGTATCATGAATTCCTTTCGTATTTTTAAACCCCTTTACTATGCCTGGACCTGATTTTCCTTCTGGAGACGATTGCACATCGCCTGGTGATCCGGCCGATAGCCGGCCGACCTATCCTGAAGAAGACGCGCCAATGGGCGACCAAGACGGTGATGGTATTCCTGAATCTATGGACTGTGACGATGACGATTCGAGCACTGTAGACCCTGACACTTGCGACGCCACCGCGGCTGATCAAATGCAAGCCGAACTCGCGGGCCTGACGTTTCCCGCGTCTCAAGCGCTCGTTCAAATGGCAGGTTATTTAGACCTGACACAAGATGAAATCGCTACGCAAATGGGCATTCCCTTAGAAATGCGTACCCTTGAATCTCCTTGCGAAGTCTCTTTTGTCGCTGACAATACTGACGAGCCCACGATCCTTCATGTATTCATTCGATTTGAAGGAGGAGTTGCCGAGAGCCCTTTGTCTTATGATTCCTATCGCCATATAAGCGTTGTGAGAAAAGCGGACGGAAGCGGTGACGTGGAGTTGTCCGTATGGACCCTTCCTGCGGGCTTGAGATTTGATGAAGATAGCGATCCAGGTGTTATCACCTGGCTTGGCGACGACACGCTCATCCATGATGCCCCTGGTGCTTGGTTTGCTGACATTGATGTGGATGGCCACGGTGATGATGAGCCTAACGACGAGCCGTTTCACGGCCCTTGCGAAGACGACGATGGCGATGGTTATACTGGCCCTGACCCCGATTGCGACGACGATAACAGTTCCCCCTCCTAAACCAACCCCTCCACCCTGTCCACACTCCCCTTGAGGTTGTGAAGGCAGGTGTCGGCCCCTTGTATGAGCTCGTTGTGGCCGGGATAAATCGATTCGATTCCACGCTCCTCCGCTAGTCGGAGGAGTTTTTGGAGGGAGAGAAGGTGGGTGGGGCGGCTACCGCCTTGTTCGTCGAAGATGCGGGAGATTGAGCCGCCTTCGAACACAGTGTCGCCGGCGAATAGCGCCATTAAATTGGGCTCGTAGAAGCAACGGCTTTCGCGTGTGTGGCCGGGAGTTTCGATGATTTCTAGGGTAAAATTGCCGAGATCAATTGGGTCGCGTAGGTCTGTGGAAGCTGGCGCGCCAAACTCAAGCACCTCCGCATCCGGAAACAATCCCGCCGCATCTCCGTGGTCCCAGTGGTCATGCGTGAGCAAAATGAGGTCAATTTTTGGATTTCCGAGATCTTTGAGCGCGGCTTGAAGTGTGACCTCGTGCGCATGACTACCCGGATCGATGAGGGCGACCTTTTGCGTTCCCTTCAACAGATAACTGTGGGCGCTGAATGACTCCATTGAGTTGTCCGAACCTGGTATCCACCAGAGGTTTTGTGTGAGTTCCATGTCCCTAATTCTACCCTAAATCAGTCGTTATTTCTGCCTTGAGTCAACGCCTTTTGTTGTGGGTATCCCGGGTTTATACTATAATTTACGAAAGTCCCACTTCATTTAACACTTAACATCCACTGCTATGTCCTCACAGACAAAAACCATGGCGAAGCAAGGTGCGCTCACGTTGGGCCTCATGCTTCTTGCACTGCTCGCACTCTCTTACTTTGGCGTTGATATCGCCGGTGCGCAGCTCATTTCCGGAGAAGATGCTCCTGGAAACATCGCTGAAGCCACTGGTGGCGAGACAAGTTTCCGAACACTTGCTCGAACCATGGTCAACTACTTCCTGTTCTTCCTTGGTTTCATCGCCACGGTCATGTTCATTTATGGAGGTGTTCTCTATGTCACCGCTGCTGGTAATGACGAAAACGTCCAAAAGGCCAAGAAAGTACTCATGTACTCTGTTGTTGGTATCGTTGTTATCTTGCTTTCTGTCGCTATCGTCAACACGATCATCGGTGCTGGACAAGGTGATATTTCCACGACCTAGATTCCTGAAACGCGTTTAAAAGCAGTGGGTCTTTGATAAGACTTGAAAAGCCCTGCCTATCTTGGTGGGGCTTTTTGTTGTGTGAACTTTACGAATGGGCGGTGACCACTTTTCTAACCCGTTCTGGGACCTTTGCGCACCGGTCTTTTACGATGATTTCTGTGTCAGTGATTTCGAGAATGTCCTTCCAATCGATGAGCCGTTTTTCGGTGACCCAAAAGAGGAACCCCTTCACCACATAGATCTGGACCAGACTCAGTGTGCTCATTTCGAGAACCATGTCGCGTACGTATCCCAACTCCTCTCCCGACTTGGTCATGACCGTTTTTGCAAGAAGCCTTCGCCGCTTTTCCGAGATGGTATTGAGACGAATGAGGTCCTCCGGATCGATGAGTACATCCCCTTCCCGCACTTCCCAAAATCCATCCCTGAACGGTAGGAGATCGATCGGAGCGACCACCTGTTTGCGTAACGCTGCGAGGGCCACAAGATGGCCTTTGTCCGGATCGATCACCACATCCACGGCACGTCCGATCTTGCGACGATCCGCTTTGACGATGATGGGAAGGCCGATGAG
>CAZEDN010000078.1:0-5449 GCA_964510905.1 uncultured Candidatus Peribacteria bacterium | reverse complement strand
GTGATTCCTACCCACGAGAGTAGGTGCCGCCAGAAATGTGTTTTTCTTTCTGTTTCCATTGTTTGGAAGGGTTAAAAGGTTTTTAAATTTAAAATATAAAAGAGTCCTGGAGTTTTTCCAGGAAGTATTATCCGCCCGATTAGCCGGGTGGTTTATTTTTTGCAGGTTTATTTGTGTTTTTTTGCAGCATGTTGGCGCCTAGTGATACATGTGCATTGTTTAATTATAACATCTTATTTATAAAAAAGCAAGCCCCATTCGCTGGATTTTCTCTTTATGTGCGCTATTTGTGCCAGCTCTTTGCTTTTAACGCATTGAGGGCCGCTTCCTGCTCAGCGTTTTGCTTGCTGGATCCTTCGCCTTGGGCGATTTTTTGTTCGCCTAGGTAGACCGTCATCACGAAGATTTTGTCATGATCCGGGCCTTTTTCTTCAGCCAGTTTGTAGTGTGGGGTGATATCCTCTCGCTCCTGAGCCAGTTCTTGAAATTGTGATTTTGGGTCGATGTGGAGTCCTTTTTCGAGGATTTCTTCCAGGTAAATGAGAACAAATTTGTCGATGAATTTATGAGCGATATCGTACCCGTGTTCGAGATAAATGGCCCCGATCAGTGCTTCGAAGGTGTTGGCGAGGATGTAATTCTTGTTGCGTCCGCCTGATTTTTCTTCGCCATGGCTCAAAACGAGGTACTCTCCCAGGTTCAATTCCTTGCCGACATGGGCCAAATGAGCTCCTTTCACGAGTGCGGAACGCCAGTTGGTGAGCTCTCCTTCATCGTTGGGATAGTGCTTATATAAGAATTCGGTGACCACCAATTCGAGAACCGCATCTCCGAGAAATTCAAGCCGCTCATTGTGTTGAAGTCCCTTTTCTTTAGCCTCGTTTATGTACGACTTATGGATGAATACGGTTTCGAGGATTTTGTGATCGTCGAACGTGATGCCGATTTCCTTCTCTAATGGTTCAAATTTCTTATTTTTCATCAGGTTTGGGGTTATGCTTTTTCATGACGGTGCTGAGCACTCCATTGATGAATTTGGGAGAGTTTTCATTGCCGAACTCTTTGGCCACTTCGATGGCCTCATTGATGGCCACTACAGGGGGAATATCTTCAGAAAAGACGATTTCGTACACGCCTTGCTCTAGTATTACCCTATCCACTGGGGCGATTTTGTTAAATGGCCACTCTGGGGCATTGGTGGTGATGATCTTTTCAATTTCCTCGCGCTCTTTGAGAATCCCTTTCAGGTTATTTTGTGCGAATTCAAGATTGGCCGATTTGGTGTAAAATTGGTTTGCGACGTACGTCAAAATCGCTTCTGCCTCGCCACCTCGGAATTCCCAAGCGAATAGGGCTTGTACAACAGCAATTCTGGAGGTATGGCGGCTTGAGGCCATTGAAACGTTTTAAAAGGAGCGATTAAGCCTGCATCGTGGTGATCTTCTTCATTTTCTTCTGCATATCGAGCACTTGGCGGCCTCGATACATGCCACACTTGGTGCAGACGTGATGCACGCGTCGCATTTCTCCACAGTTGGAGCACGCGACGAGCTTGGTCACGTTGGTGAGTTTCTTTCGCGTCTTATTGGCAAATGTTTTATATCGTTTGCCGGAACGCGTCTTGGACTGTTTTTGCTTGGGTACTGGATGTTTTGGCATGGCTAGAGAATACGGAAATTTTGATAAATTGCAAGATGAAATGGGCATGAGTGTTTCTCCACTCAACTGCCCCGCCTTAGCGGGGTCGCTCTCGCGGGACGTTTCGTTAAAGAAACACTCATCCCCAATAGAAAAGGGGACGCTTTTGGCGTCCCCTTTATCATTATATTGTGCGTTTCTCTTTATTGAAGTTGGAATAGATCCTTAAAGAGATCCAAAACACTGGTGGCGGCCAATTTGAACGTTTCGGTCACCCCATGAGGGACGACTGCTCCGTTCGTTTCGGCCTCCATGCCGTGAGGCACGACCGCACCATCGGCATCAGCAGATCCATAGAGATCCATTTCATTCAATTCGTCTGCAAATTCGTCCACATTGAAGTCTTCAAAGTCATCTGCAGCTACGTTTCCTTCGTAGAGTTCGAGAACGACTGCAACCACCTTGAACATCTCCGCACGAACCAATCCATCGTATGGTCGGAAATTGGTTGACCCATCGTCTCCGGTCATTACCCCATATTCACAGATGGCCATGACATCGTCCTTATACTCTCCTTCGATGTCACTGAAGTTACAAGTCGCTTCTCCGGACTTAGAAACACCAGCATCGGACAGGAGTCTAGCAGCGATACGTGCCACCATTCCACGAGGAATTTGGTTGTCTGGTGTCCCAAGGCCTGTGTCCATGTATCCGGCAGTGTCGAATGCGTCGTAGTAAGCCGTAGCCCAATGATTAGGGAATTGATCATAAGAACCTGAAGGCGTGTGCCCGGTTGATCCCCAGAGCAGCTTGAGCGCTTCGGCATTGGTGGTGAAGTCACCACGACCAGATTCTCCGGTTGGATTTCCATTTGCGTCCTTATATCCATCCATAACACCACGACCTTTCAAATCGGCTGCAAAAGATGTATCCCAAATACCTGGCAAGGTGTCGTTGAATGGGATCAATCCATCGTCACTCATCGCTTGAGCCGTTTCTTCTATCGCCTTCTCCTTCAATGCCTTGAGTTCATCCAAGACATCTTGTGACAGTGAAGAAGGATCGAGAGCTTCTAACGCCTCTCTCAGTTCGTCGGCAGCAGGACCGTAGAGCGTTGGGAGATCGTAGGCGATATCCTTCAATTGGTTTTGATAACTCAAGGATTGAACCTGCTCTTTGAGGTCAGCGATCGTTGCCAGCAAGCTTTCCACATTTTGGACATGGCTCTGGTAACGATCTGAATCTGCGGCGTACACACTCATCTCAAGGAGTGGATCGATCGGTACGTCCATGTTTTGAGAGTGGTCGGCCAACGTTTGCAATGAAGAACTACTGAATATTCCTGCGATGTGAGTGAGCACATCTTCTAGGATATGGCTCTTGATTTGAGCCACAATGAAGTCGGCATCGTCGTCTCCCATTTCAAACTCTTCAAAGAAGAGATCTTTGGGATCGTGTCGATATCCGTGGAAGCCTCCAAATAATTCTTCGATCCATTGTCGCTCTTCGTCGGTGAGTGCCTCTTGATATTCTGGAGTGCGGAAGTAGAGGTCAGCGAGCAGCTCGATGCGAGGTCGCACATAGTGCTCTGCTGGATCCAAAACCGTATCCATGTAGTACCAAATGGCATCTGGGGTACCGGCTTCAAGCGCTTCGTAAGCAGCAGGAAGCAACACCTCATCGGCGAAGTCCATCAATTCGGTGATGGCGGTTTGCGCGTAACTTTCACTCATGAGACCTTGCAAAATCTCGAGAACTTTTTGATCCTCAAGCTTCGTGATGATCTCTTCGAGGTCTCGAACCGCAAACTGCATTTCACCCAACATGTGGATTTCTTCCCACATCTCATCGATTCTTTCCCAAGGATTGCTGTTCCAGAAGTCATCCTTAGCGTCCCAATATTCGTCCATATCCCATCGAAGATCTTCTTGACGATCTTGCAACTCATATCGAGTCATCTCCCATTCGTTCCAATCGGTAACGTCGGGTCCTTCGATGACTTCGAGTGCTGCCAATTCAAGGTCGTCGTAATCATCGATGAGGTCCTTATGAAGGTTGTGCAACTGTTGGATGTCGTCTTCTACATCCTCGAGTGGAGACCAATCGATTTGGTCGAGAACTCCTTGCTTGGCCGCTTCATAAGCGAAACGAACCGCATTTTCTCCCTCCATATCGAACAGTCCTTGATCGTCATAGTGCATGTTGCGATTCTCTGCGACTTCTCGAATGATCCAGAAAAGATCCTGCTTGGTCATGTAGTTCCAGAAATATTGAGATCCTTTCTCTCCACTTCGCACTTGATCAAGACGCTCTTCTGCCTCCTCCATGAAGACATCGACGCGGTCTTTGGTCTCAACGATTTTGTAGATATTGTTCTCAATTTCGGTGATATAGAGTTGGAACTTATCGATGCGTTTGTCGACAAAGTCCTCAAAACTATCGCCGAGATCACGCTCTTGTCCTTCTTCTAGGTATCGATTGAAGTCTTCAATCGTGTTTTCGAAGCGGAATAGGGTGAATTCGGCACGATCCAATACTTCTTGGAAGTTCGCCTTATTGTCCAGCATGTTTTCCATGTCTCGAATTTCCCATTCATCGGCCTCTCCACATTCGCCCCAATAAGAAATCTCTACACCGGCGTCTTCGGCAGCGTCCTCACTTTCATAGGTTTCGCCGTCCATACCACAAACCGATTGGTCATGGTCCCCATCCCCATTCATTGATTCGCACCAATCCCAGGTTTGGTTACCATCGTTGTCGTAGCATGTTTTACACCATTCGCCGGCTTCGTTTTCATACTCGTCACAAGTTTCGTCATCGCTTACTTGGTCGTCATCGTGATCATCATTTTGATCTTCACAATAATTCCAGGTTTCATTTCCTGCATTATCGTAGCAGACCTCACATTCTAGGCCACCTTCGAAGTAGGTATCGCAAACCTCATAGTAATCGTCGTCATCGCCACCGCCTTCTCCGAATATTCCTTCCACGCAGTTGTTGTCTTCGTTGAATTCGGCAACCGCATTACGTCCATCAATACAAACCTTTACTTCGTGCTGACCGTCCAAAACTTGAGGAGAGATCGTGGACGATCCCCCAGCCTCCAAGAAACTTTGATCAGCGAGGGTTGAAGAGGTGTAGCTCCATTCGAGATTATCATCGAAGTAGAAGTAAATGCGAACCGCGTCGGTCACATCCACGTCTCCAACGTTCTTAACCACTGCGGTCAAAACGTTTCCAGCATCTAGATAAAGCTCGGCTACCGTCAAGTCGGGCATACCGCTACCACTGGCTGTACCATCGTCTGTTCCACTTGCGTTCCCAGTATCACCGGTGCCAGAGGTACCTGTGTCTCCCGACGTGCCTGAAGTGGTGGCCTCTCCCAACATTTCTACTACACAGTTATTATCTTCATTCAATTCTTCCAGTGTATTGCTGGCATCCACACAGACTTCAACTTCGTGCTGACCGTCCAAAACTTGAGGAGATATCGTAGAAGATCCTCCCGCTTCCATGAAGCTTTGATCAGCGAGGGTTGAGGAGCTGTACGTCCATTCAAGGTCACCATCGAAGTAGAAATAAATACGAACCGTTTCTTCTACATCAACTTCGCCCAAATTTTTCAATACTGCGGTCACTACATTTCCAGAGCCGAGATAAACTTCTTGAACGGCAAGGTCCGGCTTCCCAGCATCTTCACCCAGTGTTTCTTCCACACAGTTGTTTTCTTCGTTCGACTCTTCAAGCGAATTGTCGGGGTCGATACAGACCTTAACGGCGTGCCTTCCGTCCAAAACTTGAGGAGAAATCG
>CAZEDN010000077.1:0-5487 GCA_964510905.1 uncultured Candidatus Peribacteria bacterium | reverse complement strand
TCTCATGACTGACGACTGCATTTTCTGCAAGATCCTTTCCGGCGAAATCCCCAGCGACATGAAACACGACGACGATCTATGTGTCGCTTTTCCAGATATCAACCCAAGAGCACGCTTTCACATGCTCGTCATACCTAGGAAGCATATTCCTACAATAATGGATATGAAGGAAGGGGATGAGGCTATTTTGGGACACATGATTAAAGTGGCCAAAGACATCGCCGCAAAAGAAGGGCTTGAAGGATATCGATTACTGATCAGCGTTGGAGAAAAAGGCGGCCAGGAAGTGTTCCACATCCATCTACATTTGATGGCGGACTAGCCTAACCTGAGAGACAGGTCTACAGGTGGCACAGAATGAGTAAGGGCGCCCACAGAAAGGACTTCTGCGCCGGTTTGAGCATAGTCCTCTATATTTTCCAGGTTTATACCTCCAGAGGCCTCAAAATGGACAAAATCGGGCTTGTTCACGCTGGAAATCAGGGATTCCAGGTCGACAGGACTGAAATTATCGAGCATGAGGAAAACGGGCCAGGGCGCTGAATCGGGAAGAGCCTTAAGCAACGAATGAACGTCCGCAGCATTTTCTGCCTCAATCGTAACAAAAGGAAGATCCCTTGGGAGCTTTTCGAAGGATAAAATCAGATTGGGCAAGGACCCAGCGAGGACCCAGTGATTTTCCTTAAAAAGCACCGCATCTCCCAAATTCAACCGATGAGTGAGGCCGCCTCCCACCGCCACCGCATACTTATCCAAAAGTCCCCACGTCGTTTTACGGGTCGCGGCCACACCAGCGGGCTTAGCCAAGGCAACAAAACGCGCCGTCTGCGCCGCGATGCCGCACAATCGTTGTAAAACATTTAGGACAGTACGCTCAATTTTGAGGATATCGGAAATTTTGCCTTTGATGTATAGCACTTCTGTTCCAGACCCAAACTTTAACCCCTCATTTACTGCAAACGCCGGCTGACACAATCCTCCAAATCTTTCCAAAAACCACTCGACAGCCGGCCTCCCACAAAACACCCCCTCGCTCTTCGCAACAATAACCGCTTCTCCGTCACGATCATAATCCGCCAACGCGGCTGTGGTCACATCACCGCTCGACATGTCCGAATGATACGCCCCCATCACAAACCGATCCAAATCGCTCTCAAATAGGTGATTTTCGGGAGTCAATTCAGCCGATCGATCGTAGGGGAGTGCCATAGGGGTTATTTAGGATTTCATCGCGTCAAACATGCGCTCAAACGCCTGTAATGCCTTCTGTTGAATCACCGGCTTTACCGTCACTTCATGCACACCTTTTTCGAGAGATTCAAGGATTTTTTCAAGCGTATTCTTCTTCATGTCAAAACACAAACTACACAAGGTATAAAACTTCTTATCGGGCATTTCACGCTGGAGCCGCTTGATCATGCCGCACTCGGTCAAAATCACGAACTCCTTGGCGTCATCTTCCTTGCACACCTCCACCATTTGGCTCGTGCTCAGAGTGTAATCGGCCGCATCACTCACTTCAATTGGACACTCCGGATGAGCGATCAACTTAGCATCCGGATGCCGTTTACGCGCTTGCTTCACATAATCCAGTGTAAGCCGTTGGTGAATCGGACAGTATCCATCGTACGGAATGATTTCCTTGTCCGGGGCCTGCTTCTGTACGAACGCAGCCAAATTCCGATCCGGCCCAAAAATAACACGATCATCAGATAAGGATTGTACGATTTTTACCGCATTGGCCGACGTACAACAAATGGTAGACTCCGCCTTGATCTCCGCCGTGGAATTCACATACATCACCACGGGGACATCGGGATATTCGTCCTTCATCGCACGCAATTTCTCCACGGTAATCATATCCGCCATGGCACAACCCGAATCCGGATCCGGGATCAAAACCTTCTTATCCGGATTCAAAATCGCCGCACTTTCCGCCATAAAATGAACGCCCGAAAAAACAATAATGTCAGCATCGGTTTCACGCGCTTCCTGGCACAACCCCAGCGAATCCCCAATAAAATCGGCCACCTCAAAAATCTCAGATCGCTGATAGTTATGCGCTAAAATGATCGCGTTTTTCTCCTGTTTGAGCTGCTGGATTTGGTCGACGAGGGACATGAAAAAAGGGCCAATTGAGCGGCCCCTAACATACCAGCAAACCTCGGTTTATACAATTCCGTGCACCACTTTGAGCCATAGATTTTTGACCATCTCGGCCGTCATGGTGAACAAGTCAGACAAAATACGCTTGAGCTCACGAATGCGTCGCACCGAATCGGCCATTTCCTTAAACTTACCTTTGCGTTGAGCTCGCTTGGCCTCTTTCTCAAAATGACGCACTTCCTGTCGAATGTGCGTGCGAATTTCCTGTACCATCTGTCGGGGAGTGGGCGGTTTTTCGAGCAATCTCTTTTTGAGCTCCTCGGCTTCTTCATCTGTTAGCTGCTTTGAGAACTGTTGAAACTTACCTCCAGTGGCCTGACGATGCTCGCCGATGCCCTCTTTTTTCTCCGAAATCTCGCCGGTGCCTTCACCCTCAACCTCTCCTTCAATCGTCTCCACAAATTCACCCGCACCCTCCGCCAAGTCGATTTGATCTTCTTGAACTTCCGGCTGGGTACGCGCCTGTGTTGGCGCTTCGGGCGCCTTCGCTTCTTCGGCTGGACCTTTGGCTTGGCTGTCGGGCATAAGGTAAAGTTATCTCTATAAACTATACACTTTTTAATCCATCACGTCAATAGTGAGCTCTTCTGTTAAGTGGCGCGCTATGATATAACGGCCAGGACAGTAACCTGTGACCCAAATATGACACAAATTGCCAAAGCGTACAACGCCAAACAGTACGAAGACGACATCTATACGCGGTGGGAAAAGGGCGGAAAGTTCATTCCCAAAATCGATCCCAAAAAGAGGCCGTTCACGATTTCACTACCTCCACCCAACGCCACCGGGATGTTGCACTTGGGGCATTCCATGATGCTCGCGATTGAGGACATTATGGTTCGCTATCATCGCATGAAAGGAGACCCAACATTATGGCTTCCCGGGACCGACCATGCTGCAATTGCGACCCAGAATAAGGTTGAAAAGATAATTGCCAAGGAAGGGGAGTCCCGCGAATCTTTGGGTCGCCGAAAATTCTTGGCCCGTGTAAAACAGTACGTCGCCGACTCACAAGACACCATTCGCAATCAAATTCGAAAGATGGGAGCGAGTGTGGACTGGACTCGTGAGGCATACACCATGGACGATCAACTGTCTCAGGCAGTAAGAGCCGCTTTTGTGAAGATGTTCAACGACAAACTCATTTACCGAGGGCACCGCATTGTCAACTGGTGCCCACGCTGCCAATCCACATTGGCCGATGACGAACTCGAATATAAGGAGGAAACGACAAGGTTCTTCTATCTCAAATATGGTCCAGTTGTGATTGGAACCGCTCGTCCAGAAACCAAATTCCACGACAAAATCATCATCGTTCACCCCAAGGATAAGCGATACAAAGATTTAGTTGGAAAGGAATTAATGGTGCCGTGGATCAACGGAGAAATAAAAGCCAAATTTGTGGCCGACGAAAGCGCTGACATGGATATGGGAAGTGGTGCCATGACCATCACACCAGCCCACAGCTTTTTAGACTTTGAGCTAGCACAAAAGTATGAATTTGAAGTGGTTCAAATCATTGATGAAAAGGGGGAAATAACAGAAGCGGGAGGCTCTGACTATGAAGGACTTACCACACTAGATGCCCGCGAAAAAGTGGTCAAAGCGCTCACTAAAAAAGGACTGGTTGACCACATAGACGAAGCATACGTTCACAATCTTTCCGTCTGTTATCGTTGTGATACGCCGGTTGAACCACTAGTTTCCGAGCAATGGTTTGTCGACGTGAACAAAAAAGTAAAAGGTAAAAGCCTAAAAGATCGCTCACTCGAAGTGATCAAAAAGGGCCACATCGAAATTTTGCCCGACCGCTTCAATAAAACATACTTCCACTGGATGGAAAACTTGCGCGACTGGTGCATTTCCCGGCAGATCTGGTGGGGACACCGAATTCCGGTTTGGTACTGCACGAATCGCGATTGTAAGGATTACCAAAAACCATTAGTCAGCATCAAAGACCTCGACAAGTGTCCATCCTGCAAAGGAAACGTCAAACAAGACCCCGACACCCTCGACACATGGTTCTCATCGGGATTATGGACCTTCTCAACACTCGGCTGGCCAAAAAAAACCAAGGATCTCGAATATTTCCATCCAACATCTGTCCTGGAAACCGGCTACGACATCCTGTTTTTCTGGATCGCCCGCATGATCATCCTCACCACGTACCTACTCGATGAAGTTCCCTTCAAAACGGTATACCTCCACGGCCTCATCCGCGACAAACAAGGCCGCAAAATGAGTAAATCACTCGACAACGGCATCGACCCACTCGACATGATCGAAAAGTACGGCACCGACGCGGTCCGCCTAAGTTTGGTCGTGGGAACATCCCCAGGAAATGACCTAAAAATGTATGAAGAAAAAATCGCTAATTATCGCAACTTTGTGAACAAGATCTGGAATGGCGCAAGGTTCGCCCTCATGAATCTCGACGAAGAGGACTTCAACGCAAAAATCGACCTCAAAAACCTCTCCCGTGCCGACAAATGGATCCTTCACCGAACGAATGAAGTGGTCGCCAAAGCAACGGAGGGACTCGACAAATACAGTCTTTCGGAAGTGGGAATGGGAATCTACGACTTCTTCTGGAGTGAATTCTGCGACTGGTACCTCGAAATCAGCAAAGTGAATCCCAACAAACCGGTCCTTGCTCACGTTCTCAAAACAATGCTCACACTTCTGCACCCATACACACCATTCATAACAGAAGTACTTTGGGAAATGACTGGGGAAAAGGAAATGCTCATCACCACGCCATGGCCCAAGGTGAACCCTAAACACAAGTTCCCCGCAGCCAGCAATGAAATGCGCGCCGTCATCAACGCCATCGGAGTTATCAGAAAAAACCGCATGGAACGCAAAATCGACCCAGCGAAAATGATCAACGCCAAAATCTACGGCCACAACTTTACCGCAGCGCTCCGCGACAACGCCGACGTGATCAAGCGACTGGCCCGCATCGACGAGCTGACCATCGAAAAAGAAGCACCCAAAAAGGTTCCAGGCGCACTCTTCGTTCGTACCATCAAAATCGCCATCCAACACAAAGGCACCCTCGACAAAGCCAAAGAAAAAGCCCGCCTCAAAGCCGAAATCACCAACCTAGAAGGCTACCTCAAAATGCTCGCGTCCAAGCTCAACAACAAAGGCTACCTCTCTCATGCCCCAAAACCCATCGTAGAAGCCGACAAAAGACGCTTCAAAGAGGGGAGGGCAAGGTTAGAGGGGTTGAAGGGACAACTAAAAGGCCTATGAAAAAACTCATCACCATATTGAGCCTAATATTCTTAGTGGGATGCACTTCCACCACCCCACAAA
>CAZEDN010000076.1:0-5530 GCA_964510905.1 uncultured Candidatus Peribacteria bacterium | reverse complement strand
TTGATGAGTTCATTTGGCATCAATCCATTCCGGATAGCAAACAGGATCGTCTTCAACAACTTTTACCCATCGCCATGGCGTTCGACCACCTCCCTCTCCCGGAAGCGCTCGATCAATTCCTCAATGAAGCGGACACGGCCCAAGAGGCGGACAACCTTGTTTTGGCGGATAAGATCAATCTTCTCACTCTCCATGCGGCTAAGGGACTTGAGTTCCCCATCGTCCTGATCATGGGATTGGAAGAGGGGCATCTCCCCCACAAAAAACTCAAAGACGATCCGTATTGGCTTGCGGAAGAACGGCGTCTTTTGTATGTGGGAATGACGCGGGCACGAGAACAACTTCATCTGTTCACCACGCGCAAAGTGGACTCTAAAGCGATGGATCCCTCCCGTTTTATTGGTGAGATAGGTCCAGAAAACCTCACGTACGGAAAACTTCCCGAAAAACGTGTCACTTCCAGTCGTCGGAAGCAAGTGAAGAAGGCGCAGGTGCGAATGTTTTAGGGGCCACCTGTTAACACGGTTGACTTTGTTATGATTTTTTGGTATAATTTTATGAACACTAAAACAAAACTTCCATGACATCTTCTGATTTCAAAACCCTCGTTGAGCAACATCGAGAACTCCTCGGTGAGGACCTTTATAAAACGATTCTCTCCCGCTTGGAGGATGGAACGCTCACCGAAAACGTGATGAAGTACGTGGTCCATGAAATCGAAACGGTGAAAAAGGCCCACGATATCGCGCACAAAATGGATGAAGAGGGTGCGCGTATATATAAGGAGGGTACCGACAAGATGACCGACCTCAAAAACACGTACGTCTCCAAGGCCAAAAAGGCGGTTCGAGAAGTGGAAACTTCCGAACATGAACACGATGTGGAGGAAGCGGAGAAACTCCTTTCTGATCTTTAATCTTATTTTGACATGACATTTGAAGTCCCCGAAGTACCGGATATCGTTGAGAATCAAGATCGTGAGCTGACCCTCACGGCAGAAGCCGCGGATGTATTTGGAACGGCCACGCAAAAATTGGAAACCGCGATGGCTTCAGCCAATAAGATGCTTTCTGATACCACCAACACGCTCTGGTTGGCCGAAGATGAAGTCACAAAAGAGGAGGCTAAAGCGGTGGCGGAAATCACGTCGGATCAGCTCAATGTGGTGGCCACTGAAGGGATTGGAGATTTGTGTCGCTCGGGATCGTGTCAGTTGAGTGAGATTCGGTACAATTCTGGATTTGATGGATTGGTGGATAGTATTCGAACCAATGCAGAGACGTTGACACGTCGAAACATCGATCATGCGCTGGGATTGGGGCAGCAACAGGAACATTTGGCGACGGTTCTTTCTGATCCGGAGCATTATTTCAGGAATTTGCACGAGGAGGATCGCGCGTTCCTTATGGAGGCATTGGTCTATTTACCGGATGCCAATCGCAGTGCGTTTGACATCGTTGAAGAATTTTCGACCGATTTGGGATTTGGAGGGATCAATGTGGATTCTGTTGATGTGGAAAGTTTCATTGGGCGGAACAGGGTAGCGCTGACCGAACGAAAACAGGAAGTGGACGATGCGGTGGCGGGTGGGCTGTAAAGAAGGGCGTGAAAATCGTGTCATTCTATTGACAAACGGCTAGCGAATGCGCAAAACTGGCTCCCTGACATTAAGTCTGGCTTTGTTATGGGATTAAATGGCCCCAAGGGACCTAATTCGGCTGAGCGCGCGCTTGCAACGGTGGCGATGGCAGGGTTTGCGGTCGCGACCCCGACCATGCCGGCGAATGAGGCGGATATGAGTACGCCGTTGTTTGATCATTGGGCGCCGGTGAAGGCGTCTCAATTGGCTCGTGCGGCACAAGAGATGGAGCCACATCGTGGCGGTCAGTCCATGCGTGGAATTCGTTCGGGTGATTTGGATGAGCATGGGATGCCGGATCGACGACTGCCGGGGCATGATTACCCCGAGGACCAACAAATGGTCGATCGAGAAATAAATCCTGGGGCCAACGGTCCTCACTCAATGGAAATAATGACTGGGAAAGTTGCCCTAGCGATTCAAGGCGCGCAAAGACATTCGTCACGGCGTGCGAGGAATACGCACGGACATGATTCTCGTTCGGATCGTCACGATGGCGCTGCAGTAACCAAAAAGATTTTTTTAGAACGTTTTGCGGGGCTTCCGGTTATCGAGGCGCATGAACATTCTGGAGGGGGCAAGGTCGTTCGTCATCTTCGCAATCATTCCCTTCAGGGAGACTATGATGAACTGAGATGGCTCGGTGTTTCGTTAGTGCAGTTATCTCATTCCGGACTGCGTTTTGTGGTTCCGACTGGGTTTACTCCGGATGAGGATGAACTTTCTAATATGCGAGCAGTGTATCAATGGCAGCAGCGAGAAAATCGTCGACAAGGGGATATTAAACGCTCTCGTAACCAACGACCGCCTCGACCAACCGCTATGCCCCCAGAGATGACACGGCGCCAAAAACGTAAGGCACGATTAATGCGAACACCTATAGAAGACGCTCCCGTAGATATCGGTAAGCTCGAACCCGAGACTCTCCCTCCTATGAATCTTCCTGATGCTGAGCAAGCGTGGAGAGATTATTTCCGAGATCAATATGAAGCCGATGCGCAAGCGATCACCGCGGAAGAAGCTGAGAAAGCACGGGCTTGGGAAAGTGAGGCGCGAGAAGCGAGGGCTCGGATGAGGAGACAAGCGATGAAAGCGGAGCTGTCTGTTGTATCGTCCACGGATGGCGCCGAAGAAAAGAAGGATCCGCCTGAAGGGGAATCTTTGGATTCTCTTGACCCTGCTCGTCTAGAAAGGCTTGGCATCAGTTTTAGCATGGCCCCTGAAGACGATGCGGAGGAGATTGCAGGCCTTTTCCATGATACTCTAGGGGTCGCTCCAGATTGGTTTGGAACGCTGGGAGACCTTCGTGAAGCGGTTTCGGCTCGCGTTCACACCGAACTCGATCCATTGCCGGAATTGGTGGACTATCGTCGCCATATTTCTCTGCACACCTATTTAGCGAGTACGGCTTATACGGTTTTGCGTCCGGAAGTACGTAGCATGGAGGCCTCATTCAATGGGTACTCTCGTAGTGCTCATTTTCTCGCGCCGCTTTTGCTGGCACCGTATGGCGGTGTTTTATTGGACGATGTTGCTGATTATTTGCGCTGTGAATTTGGGGAAGACGAGGGGGCGCAGATTTATGTACATGGGCTGCGTGGTTTATTGGGGCAAGGCATCATTAGAGTAGAAAGTGGAGCTGCTCATCTTAATAGAGAATTTTTACCCACCAAAGAGATCCCTGTTTTCATAGGACGAACCCAACGGATGTCGGTCAATCGATGGCTTTCGCGGGTCAATGATGACGACCGTCGTCATAATTTGATGACAAAAGCTCTCGATGGAGCAGAGCTCACGTTTGCTGAAACAGGGGTGCTTGGTCATCTGTTGGGTCGGCAAGGGAGTAGTTGTTCTTGTCAAAATTTTGAAAGACGGGCTATTTTCCGTTCGCTGGCTGTAAAATTAAGGGCTCATTTTGGCGTCGAGTGTGTGACGTTCCCTTCTCCGATTCGCTGTCATGCCTCTCCAGGACTGATGCAGCGTATCGCTAATTTGACGCGTCGCATGGTAGAAACGGCTCAGGCGGATACACTTTCTTCGGAAGATCTCCCCGTTCCTGTTCTTTACGTGACGATGTCTCCTCCGGGAGAATCTATCCAGGATCGCTATCGACGTATGGAGGAAGGAGACATTCGCGGGCTTGCCATAGCCAGTGAGCAACTTCGTAGGAGTTCGACTGAGGAGGCTTTTTCAACGCATCCGGCGCGACGAATCATTGAGAGAGCGCGTACGGCGACGTTGCGCAAGATGAGAAATCGAGCGGTTATTGTCCGCAAAGGAGAAGGGCGAAAGGCAGCTGCGGCTCGCGCGGAGGCAGCAGCAGAAGTGACGGCAGAAACACCGAGTGGCCGAGGAGAAAGTTATCCGCTTGATGAACAGACCGCGCTAGCGGTCTCGGCAGTTGCAGCGGCAGCTTCGGACCCCGAACCGAGACGGGAAGACCTGTTTCGCGTTCTCGATGATATGGGAAGACATGGCGGCCCCGCTCATGCTGTGGAAGTCGCGGAGCGTGGCAAATGGAGGAGATGATCACATCCTCTCCGGCGCCTCGATGCCAAGGATGGCTAGGCCGTTTTTGAGCACCTGGGCGACCGCGGCGATGAGCTGCAGACGGGCGGTGCGTTGCTCGGGGGTTTTGGCTTCGAGGACTTTGTGTTTGGCGTAGAAATTGTTAGTGAGTTGCGCGAGTTCGAAGAGGGTGTTGGCGATTTGGTGGATGCGGTATTCTTGGGCTGAGCCTTGGATGATTTCGGGGTAGAGTTGGATTTTTCGGAGGAGGGAAATTTCTTCGGGGGTGGAGAGGTGGGCCGCCTCCACCGGGGCGTTCAATAAGGCGTTAGCCTCCTGGGTGCGGCGGAGGATGGAGTGAATCCGAGCGTGCGTGTATTGAAGGTATGGGCCGGTGTTTCCCTGGAAGTCGATTGCCGATTCTGGGTCGTACATCATGTCCGATTTTGAATCGACTTTGAGGATGAAGTATTTGAGGGCGCCCAGCGCGACCGCGTGAATCAGTTTCTGGCGCTCGTCGCCTTCGTAGGGCATGTCGCGTTTTGTGATTTCCGCGTCTACTAATTTTTTGAGGTCATCTATGAGGTTGTCGAGGTCTACACTGGTGCCTTCGCGGGATTTCATTTTCCCGGATGGAAGAGCAACCATGGCGTAACTCAAGTGATGGAGATTTTTTGCCCAGTCGTAGCCAAACCTTTTTAAGACCTCAAACAAAACTTTAAAGTGATAATCTTGTTCATTGCCGACCACGTAAATTGTTTCATCAACCCCGGTTCCTTCCATGTTCTTTACCGCGAGTTGAAGATCTTGAGTCATGTAAATGGTCGTCCCGTCGGATCGCACGAGAACTTTTTTTCCGGTTTCTGATCCGCCAAGCCCGCAATCTGACAGATCTATCGCAATGGCACCGCCTTCGATTTCTTCTGCTTTGCCTTCTTTTAAAGCTTTTTTTACAATCGCTCGTCCTCCCTCAGAAACATCGCTTTCAAAAGTGGAGTAGGTGAAATGTGAACCGATGGTTTCGTATGTTTCGGTGAAACCGGCCCACACCCATCCATTCATTTTTTCCCATAAAGCGCGAATTTCGGGATTTTTTTTCTCCCATTTTTTGAGCATTTCGCGCACCTTTTCTTCTAGCGATGCATCTTTACGGAAAGCTTCGGAGTATTTGACGTAGTAGTCCCCTACGAAATGGTCGCCCTTTTGGCCGACACTTTCGGGGCTGGTGTCTCGTCCGAACATTTGATAGGCGAGCATGCTTTTACAGATGTGAATTCCTCTGTCGTTGACGATTTGGGTGGTTTCGATTTCGTAACCATTGGCTCGTAAGAGATGGGTCACACTCATCCCTAGAAAATTATTTCGTCCATGCCCAAGATGAAG
>CAZEDN010000075.1:0-5545 GCA_964510905.1 uncultured Candidatus Peribacteria bacterium | reverse complement strand
TGATCCGCGAGTATCGGGCCCTTTTAAAAGAGGTGTCGCCCAAGACGATCGTGACCTATTTGCCGTTTGCCGATTTTTGGGGACGGGTTTGGACACCGAAACGTGTGGGAGTAAAATTGGTTTGCTTTTTGAGGAGTACGATGAAGGAATGGCGTTATTTCCCCTTCGTTTTAGCGAACATTGCGACGCACTTTATGGTGGATTGTTACCTGGCGGTGTCTCAAGAGACGCGTGATTTTTACGCGCGGTTTGGCTTGCCCAAAAAGAAAACTACCGTTGTTTACAATGGGCTCGATCTCACCCCTTTTGCCCACGTTGTGCCGACGATCAAGTCAACAGGAGGAACGTTTTTACTCGGTTATGTGGCTCGTTTACGGAAAGAGCGAGGTCATCGATTGCTGTTCAAGGCGATGAAGGACATGGTGGCGCAGCAACCGCAACTTAAACTGCTCTTGGTGGGTGATGGACCGTATCGTGAACCGTTGGAGCGGTGCGTTGAACGTTATGGATTGTCGTCGCATGTTGAATTCTTAGGTTTTCGGAAAGATATTCCTGAGGTATTGGCGTCGCTGGATCTCTACGTACACCCCTCGCTTTATGAGGGTATGTCGAACGCTTTACTCGAGGCTTTGGCGGCCGGTTGTGCCATCGTCACGACCGATATCCCGGAAAATCGTGAATTGGTTGAACACGAAAAAACCGGCCTTTTGGTCAAACCCAAGAATGCGTCCGCGTTGGCACAGGCCATTGCCTCCCTCTTCCACAATGAACCGCAGCGCACAAAATTGAGCGCCGCCGCACAGCAAAGGGCCCAAAACTTTGACATCGAAAAAACAACGTCTCAACTTAAATCATTCTTATCCTCCACCCTGCATGATCACTAGAACGCTCGGCCTAGCTCTCATCGCGGCATACGTGGTGCTCTACCACTACGATCATTCTTTGAGTTTTGTCCCGGGGCTTTTCATGCTGTTTGTGATTGGGCAGGGATTGGCACAGGCGATTTTCCCGCGGATTCGGCGCTTGAATGACCCTCCACTCCTTCGGGAAGTGGTCTATTTGGCGAGTGGATTCATGGGCTCGATCTTTTTAACGACGGTGTTGGCTCTTTTCCATATTGCGAGTGTGGATGTTTTGATGTGGATTTTTGTGGGAGCGGCCACCGTGGCTTGGTTAACCGTGCGTCCGGACGAAAAATTCCCCCTTTCTTTGAATAAGGAGTCGGGTTTGTTGGCCCTCGTATTGCTCTCTGGGGTGGTGCTCATGGCTTACATTCGCTCGGCTTATGGTTGGCCGGTGGTTCCGGGGATGGATCCCTACCACTACATGGCGATTGCTCATGGGTATCTCCAAGATCCTGTCCCCTCTTTTCTCTTTCTCAATCATCATCTTTCTGAGCCGGTTAGTTATTACGTTTACTTGTATCAATTCTCGCAACTCTTCCACGTTCCGGTTCTCGCCTTCTTTTACTATGGCCCTTTTCTCACGTTGCCGTTGTTTGGGGTGCAGATTTATTTATTGGGGCGATTTTTGTTTAAGAAAAGTGAGCTCGCCTTCATCGGGGTGCTTTTACTGTTCACAATTGTGGGTTCCACCCATTTTTATGGAGCGCATGATATTTACACCACTTCGGTTACGCAACTCATCTTTTTGTCGTTTTGGTTGTATGGGTTGATGGCGCCGAGGGCGCAAACCCAAGGGCGTCGTTTTTGGGTGACCATGGCTGTTCTCATGGGTTTTCTCGCTATCATTTACCCGTTCTCGCTGGTGGTGAATGTTCCGCTTTTGACGTTGCTATTGCGCGATCGAAAATCCTTTAAGTGGTTGTATGCGGGGACGGTGCTGCTGTTTGTGGGGGCACTTTTTTATCAGGGCCGAGAGGTTTGGCCGATTTGGTCGCTGGACTACGTTTGGGAACAATGGAAGGGCTTTAAAAGCCTTTTACTTCTTTCGTACGCCTCCATCCACTACATCCTTTTTGGGTTGGGGCTTTTCTTGTTGCTGTTCAAATCGATTCGTAAACGAATTCACCCTTTGGCCTGGCCATTGTGGGGCTACTCTTTTATCCTTTTTCTTCTTTTCCTCAGTCACTATTCCCACATCGCTTCCCGTTTGGAATGGTACTTTCGTCCACATTTGGTTCTAGTGGGGGTGGTTCCTTTTCTCTTATTGAGTGAGTTTAAATTGAAGAAAAAATTTGGTCATGTGTTGCTCGGCGCGGTTGTGAGTGGATTGCTCTTCTTTTTCATCGCTTATCAAGCGTTCTTGGGCTTTGTGAATCCGGACGATAATGATTACATCCTTGGACCAACGTTGTCCTATCGATTGGGGCAGCTCTATTACGGCGGTGCGATCTCCGAAGAGGAGCTCATTTTCTTTCAATGGCTGGCCGAAAACACGGATGAGACCGACTACCTCATTACCGATCCATATATGGGAGATCTCATTCGCGGATCTGCGTATCGTATGGCCTCTTCGGCATTGATTCTTCCCGGGGGGCAATCTCCCAATATCAGTGGTGAACATTTCATCGACCTGAAGCGTTTGAATTTTTCCTATTTGAGTGAGCTTCATCGAGAAATATCCGAAGAGCGTGATGTGAACCTTCTCGCTTTGGGAGCAGAGATGCGTGCAGAGCTCTCCGACCATGGTTATACGGTTGAGAATGTGTTGATTCTAGGAAGTCCACGAACCGCTTACTGGTATTTCCGAAATGAACAAATGATCACCAATGGGACATACACTCAAGAAACGATTCCTCTTAAGTTTTACGCGATTTGGCCATTCACATTTGCCGATATTGGCCGCCATTTGTTTGAGCCTTCGCCAACCTGGGACCCGATTTATGCTTCGCCCAATGTATTTCTGTTTAGGACTCCCATAGACAACCCCATCTAAATCTGATAAAACAGCCAGGCAAACGGTAAAATTCTTTTTTTGATCCTTTTTTTTATGAGCGACTCTCTCATGTCCCGTTTCTCTGTTAGCAAAATGTTTGGACTCTTTTTGGTTGCGATCTACGTCCTGCTGTACCACTTCGACAGTCCCCTCACGTTTATCCCTGGTTTGTTCATGCTGTTCATGATTGGCCAAGGGGTGGGGCAGTTGCTTTTTCCCAAGATCCGACTCCTGAAGGATCCCCCGCTTTTGCGCGAGATGGTCTATGTGGCGAGTGGATTCATGGGGTCAATTTTCCTCATTACGCTCCTGACTTTCTTCCATGTGGTCAATACGGATGTATTGATGTGGGTTTTTGTCGCTTTGGCGATTGCGGCTTGCTTGATCGCTAGCTCCAATCAAGATATTCGTATCCCTCTTACTAAGGAGACCGGTTTTTTAGCGATCATCTTAGCTCTTGGGGTTGGATTGATGACGTATACACGTTCGTATTACGGTTTTCCGGTGCTTCCAGGGGCGGACCCTTATCACTACATGGCAGCAGCGTATGGCTATCTTCATATGTCTGATACGTTCACGCTTTTTCTGAACAACAATATTTCTGAACCGATGAGTTATTATGCTTATTTGTATCAACTGACGCATCTTCTTAAGGTGTCTTTCTTGCCGTTTTTTTATTATGGCCCTTTTCTTGCGTTACCGTTTTTCGGAATTCAGATTTATTTGTTGGGGCGGTTTTTGTTCAAACGTTATGATTTGGCTTTTGTAGGAGCCGTTATCGGGCTGACCCTCGTGGGTTCTACCCATTTTTATGGAGCTCATGACATCTACACCACGTCTATCACCCAGATGGTCTTTCTGTCGTTTTGGATGTATGGCTTGATGGCGCCTAAAGAAATCACGCATACGCGCCGCTTTTGGTTCAGCTTCTTGGTTTTAATTGGCTTTTTGTTCATCATCTATCCGTTCAGCATCGTAGTGAATGTCCCGCTCATGACGCTGCTTTTGCGCGATAAGAAAATTTTTAAATGGCTCTATGGAGGAACCATTCTTGTGTTTGTTCTCGCGGTCATCATTCAAGGAAGAGAAGTTTGGCCCACGTGGTCGATGGATTTATTCCGCGAACAATGGAGTGCCTTAGGGCGGTTGATGCGCATTTCGTATACACACATCCATTATATTCTTTTGGGATTGGGAATTCCGTTGTTGATCTTTAAATCGCTCCGTCAAAAGATTCATCCATTAGCGTGGCCCATTTGGGGATACACGGCCGTTTTGGCTTTGCTTTTTTTGAGTCGTTATTCGCACATCGCGTCTCGTTTGGAATGGTATTTTCGTCCTTACATGGTATTGATGATGGTGATTCCTTTTGCTTTATTTGCGGGACTTCAACTTGAGAAGAAAACTCGTTATCTCGTTATCGAAATCGTTCTAACGCTTTTTGTGATCAGTCAGGTCTTTTTAGGAGTTACCAATTCGGAACATAATTATTATGTCTTTAAGCCCACCCATATTTATGGGTTGGGTCATTTTTACATGGGAGGAGCTATTTCCCTTGAAGAGTTTACCTTTCTTCGGTGGGTCGAGGAAAACGTTAATGAAACAGATTACATCATTACCGATCCATATGTTGGCGATCTTATTCGCGGCTTCACACATCGCATGGCTTCCTCTGCCTTGATCATCCCTGGCGGTCAATCGCCTGGAATCAGTGGAGACCATTTTGAAGATTTAAAACGTCTGAATTATGAATACCTTCATGAGTTTTATACGGGTGACCCTGAATACAAAGAAGCCAATCTGGCACTCTTGGAAGAAGAGATCGACGAAGCTTTGACCGATCATGGCTATGTGGCAGAAGATTTCTTGGTGCTCATCATGTCTCGTACCGAAGTTTGGTACGACGATAATGAAGAAAATATCGCTCATGGAGAAGACACCTTGCAAACCAGTCCCCTTAAGTATTACGCTGTGTGGCCCATCACCTTTGCGGAGTTTGATCGAGATATCCCGGAGGTGCCTCCCACTTGGGATCCTCTCTATGTTTCCACCAATATCCTCCTGTTCCAGCCATCTAATGTGACTTTCGATGAAGCAGAGGCATCCTAAAATCATCATTGGGATTGGACTCACCATCCTGTTCGCGTTTTCTCTTTTGGTCAACAATCATTGGCGTGGAGACTGGACGCCGAATTCTTTGGATGAGCACTCGTATGCGGGGGCGGCGTATCGTATGACTACCTTGGATAATCTTCCCCTTGAATTCTTGGTGGGAGAGGAAAGTCTTTTGTTCTCCTATGCGATTGGTTTATCGAGTCATGTGACCGGAATCGATGTTTTCGCTTCGTTTCGCTTGATGCACATGCTAGTTTTGCTATTGACCATCATGGGGGCGTATCGATTGGGTCGCTTGCACAGCACCCTAGCGGGGATGATTTTTGCGACTCTGTTGACGCTTTATTATGCGCCATCCTTTTATATTGGATTGTGGACCATGGTGCCCTCGGTTTTGATGTTTGTGATGATTCCGAATGTCTTTTGGGGATTGCATGAACGGCGTTATGGGCTCATGGGCCATTGGTTGATTTTGGTGTTGTTCATCTATTGGTATGCGTTGATCCCCATCGTTTTTTCAATCCTGCTTTAT
>CAZEDN010000074.1:0-5626 GCA_964510905.1 uncultured Candidatus Peribacteria bacterium | reverse complement strand
ATTTCCATAATCAAAATCTCTATTAGCAGAGTTACGATAACGGTAACTATTGCAACGTTTCTGCTTTCTGTTGCTATTGCTATGCCCCCCCCTATTAATGCAGCACTCACCACAGCAGCTGCTATTGCTCCAAAGGGTTCATGTTTCATCATGTCTATCCAGACCTCTTTGGGATCCTTTGCCATCATTTCTCTCATTTGTTCAGCAACTTCCTTGGTTAGTTCAAGCGGCTCAAGATCCAATAGCTGAAAAAGTGTCCCACCTTCTATTAACGGCATCACCAACTCCATCAACCTATCCCCAAGCAATTCATAAACCTCCATCCGAAATCCTATCTGTACGGCTACTGCTTCAAAGTCGTCGCCTACCTCTTTGCCCTCTAGCATGGCGATGAGGTCGTCTATGGTCATGTGTTGGGCTTCGGCTTCTTCTTCTGTCTCTTCGCTTCCTAATAGTCGATCGCGAATCCCCTCTATCTCACCTTGGATTTCCGCTGGTACGGTTATTCCGTTCCCTTGCATCAGGTGCAAGAGATATTCAGCAGCTTCCTGGGATTCGGATAGGGGTAGGGCTTCGCTCATTTCTCTAAGGAAATAATTTTTGGCATGTTATATTAGTATTTTATTTTAAATTTGTCAATATCTGTTCTTCACCTAAACAAATGACCTCAAATTTGCTATGTTTCAGGCACCTTAAATTCTGCTTATGGACGACATCCTCTCCAATCTCAACCCAGCTCAAAAAGAGGCGGTCACCCATCATGGTGGTCCGTTGCTGCTCGTTGCCGGTGCCGGCACCGGGAAGACGCGCGTGCTCACCCATCGAGTGATTCATTTGATCGAGTCGGAGGTTGTGAAACCGGAAGAGATTTTGGCGCTCACGTTCACGGAAAAGGCCACCGAGGAGATGCAGGAACGGTTGGATGTGTTGCTCCCGTACGGATACACCGAGCTCTGGGTGAAGACTTTTCATGGGTTTTGTGATGCGGTTTTACGGGAGAGAGGGTTGGAAATGGGCCTGGATACGGCGTATCAGATTCTCACGCAGACCGATTTGGCGCTGTTTTTGAAGGATCATTTATTCTCGTTTGATTTGAATTATTATCGACCGTTGGGAAATCCGTTGCGGTTTGTGGGAGCGTTAGCAGGTCATTTTGGGCATTTGCGGGATGAAATGGTGGTTCCGGAGGTGTATGTAAAGTTTGCGAAAAAGGCGTTGAAGGCGGCCAAGGATGACTCCGAGAAAGAGGCTGCCGAAAAGCAGCTCGAGCTGGCGTATGCGTACTCTCATTACGATGAATTACTCCTTAAAAATGGAGTTCTCGACTTTGCGAGCCTCACTTACCTCACGCTTCATCTATTCGAGCAGCATCCGAGCGTTTTGCGCGAATATCAGGACCGATTCAAGTATATCTTGGTGGATGAATTTCAGGATACAAACACCGCACAGAACCGTTTGGTGGAGCTTCTCGCGTCCAAACATAAGAATGTGATGGTGGTTGGCGATGATGATCAGTGTATCTACAAATGGCGTGGCGCCTCGCTCACGAATATCTTGCAGTTTGAGAAGCGTTTTCCAGAGGCGAAAAAGGTGGTTCTGACTCAAAATTATAGGTCGACGCAACCGATTTTGGACATGGCGTATTCGGTCATTCAACATAATAATCCTTTCCGGTTGGAGGATCGCGAAAAAATCGATAAGAAGTTGATTCGCGAAGGGGCGAAGGGGGCTGCGAAACCTTCGGTGGTTCATTTTGAAAACTACCTTGATGAGGTTGAATTCGTTGTTAAACAGATTGGAGAGCGGGCCAAGAATGAAGAGGTTTCGTATAGGGACTGCGCGATTTTGGTGAGGGCGGCGGCTCATGCGACCCCATTTTTGGATGCATTGAATCGGGCTGGGATTCCTTATTATTTTTCGGGCGCTCAAGGCCTCTATCAGCGCGCGGAGATCAAAGACCTTTTGGCGCTTTTGCGAGCGTTGGCTAATCCGTATGATGACATTGCGCTTTTTCGATGTTTATCGATGAAAGTGTTTGGATTTGAGATGGGCTACCTTCTCACGCTATTGCAGAAGGCAAAATCCAGTTCCACTCCCCTTCTTCAAGTGTTGAAGTCGACCAAGTCGGCCCCGGATTTGTTCAATGAAGGCGCGTCATTGAGAGACTTCATGGAGTTGTTTGAACGATTACGTACCAGCAGCAAAGATCAGCCCACGAGCCATCTTTTGGGGATTTTCTTGAAGGATTCTGGATATTTGAAGGCTCTTGAATCGAATGATTCTCCCGAGAATGTTGAGGCTTTGCAAAATTTGGCCACCTTCTCACAGATCATTAAGAGCTTTGAAGAATCACACAATGCCCCAAGATTGGTCGAGGCGCTCGAATATTTACGGACGCGGCAGGACATGGGTGACCGGGTTTCCCCTTCTGATGAAGAGCTAGACACGGATACCGTTAAGGTTTTGACCGTTCATGCGGCTAAGGGGCTGGAATTTGATACTGTGTTTTTAGTAGACTTGGTGCAGCAACGGTTCCCGTCTACAAATCGTCGGGATCCTTTTGAGTTGCCGGAAGAGCTTTTGTTGGAGGTAGCAGATCAGGATGCGACCCATCTTCATGAGGAGCGTCGGCTGTTCTATGTGGCAGCAACCCGTGCCAAAAACCATCTCTTTCTCACTTATAGCGATTATTATGATGGGAAGAAGCGGTGGAAGCGGTCTATTTTTATTGATGAAGCTTTGGAATCTGGGATGGCGGAGGAAGGCAAGTCAGTCGTTCATGTGGCGGCTACGGATGATCCCGAAGATAAGCCGGTTGTATTCAGTTATGAGCGTTCCCATCGGCCTCTTCGTTTGAGTTTTAGTCGGATCAATACGTTCCAAATGTGCCCTCTCAAATATAAATTTCAGTACTTGTATCAGATTGCGGAGCCACTTTCACATCAACTCAGCTTTGGGTCGAGCGTTCATAATACGTTGAATTCTTTTTATCAGGAAATCAAAAAAGGTCACTCTCCTTCCATGAATCGACTCAAGGAACTTTACGAAAAACATTGGATACCTTTGGGATACACAAGTCGCGCTCATCACAACAAGCGCAAAGAAAAAGGATGGGAAACGCTGGAACAATTTTATAAGACCAATTCGAAGAAATGGGTTATCCCCGAGCACATTGAACGCCCTTTTACCCTGAAAATCCCTTCTGGTCTCACGGTCACCGGACGCATTGACCGGATCGATCGGCTTCCGGATGGTACGTTTGAGGTCATCGATTACAAAACTGGTAGCATGAAGGATCAAAAAGATGCTGACAAGAATCTCCAACTTTCCATCTACGCACTCGCCTGCCAGAACATCTACAAGGTTCCTGTTAGCAAGCTTTCGCTCTACTACCTCGAGGACAATCAAAAGATCTCCACAACTCGTTCGACCGACCAGCTCACGGCAACCGAGACCGAACTCGAAACCATTGCCAAAACCATGGCCAGTTCCGATTTTGCGGCTACTCCTTCACCTTTTCTCTGTAAATTCTGTGAGTATCGCTTGATTTGTGATAAAGCTGCCGCATAAAAAAATCCCCCCAAGAACAAACAAAACACGTGATGACACGAAATCACTCCATCACGAACGCAATGAAATGAAGGAGCTGAATTTTCAAAATCGCAAAGCGAAACTGAAAATCCATGTTCCCTAACGGACTTTTAGGGTGGAGGGGCGAACCCTTCCGCTCTAAAGGACCAATATCGTCCACCTCTCTGCCTCTGGCCTCTAAACCCTAACCAGGGACGAGTGAATGATAGAAAGACGTCACGTCGGGAGCCACATCTTTCCAATCAACGCGTATAGCGTCTGCTCTTAGGGAGGGATCTGCCCAGGAAGCGCATCACACCAAGTGACAAAGTCCGAGGACAATGACACAAAACGGTACGAAAGACTTTCTAGGCAGGTCTCTCCCGAAGAGTTTTGTTTGTGTTTTCAAGGGTCAAATCGTTATCATTTCGTATAATAATATCATACATTCTTGCATTCGTCAAGTACTTTCTTTGAATTTTTTCTTTCCGTCACGCGTAAACGTTCGTAGGATGGAGTCATGGATATTGTCTTTCTTTTTATTGCGGTGGCTGCCATTGGGGTGGCTCTATATGTCTTTCTTTCAAATCGACAAGATAAGTCGATGTCCGATCAGCGTCTCGATCAGCTCAACCAACAGATCAGTCAGTCGATGCAGACTATGATGCAGCAGCTTAATTCTGTTTCTTCGTTGAATGAGCGTACGCATCGTAGTGTGGGAGAGCGGTTGGATAATGCGGCAGAGGTCATCAACAAGGTGACTAATAAGCTGTCGACGCTCGAGGAGGCCAATAAGAAGATCTTTGATGTGGGGAAGGATATCTCGAGTTTGCAGGAGATTTTGAGGGCACCAAAGTTGCGTGGTAACCTGGGCGAACTGTTTTTGAGTGATCTTTTGTCGCAGATTTTTCCAAAGGAGAATTTTTCGTTGCAGTATAAATTTAAGACTGGGGCTATGGTTGATGCGGTCATTCATTTGCGCGATCAAATGATGGTTCCGGTGGATGCTAAGTTTCCGTTGGAGAACTTTAAGCGCGTGATGGAGGCGGATGATGATGAGGATGCTGAGAAGAAGGCCAAAAAGACCTTTTCAAATGATGTTAAGAAGCACATTGATGATATTGCTTCGAAGTATATTTTGCCGGACGAGGGGACGTTTGATTTTGCGCTGATGTATGTCCCGGCCGAGAATGTTTATTACGAGACTATCGTGAAGGACCAGGACGATAAGAGTATCAGTCAGTATGCGCTGAGTAAGCGCGTGATTCCGGTCTCCCCCAACAGTTTTTACATCTACCTTCAGGCAATTTTGCTGGGATTGCGTGGACTTCAAATCGAGAAGGGAGCTAAAGATATCTTAGTGACGTTGGGCCGTTTGCAGACCGATTTCCAGCGATTTGCGGACGATTATACCCTTGTGGGGACGCATTTGGGGCGTGCGCAAAACAGTTATGTTTCCTCTGAAAAACGTATCGGAAAGTTCAAGGATAAACTGGAGACGATTGAGGGAGCTAAGGAAAAAGTAAAGCAAATCGATTAAAACACCTTGAAATATGATGACGCTTGATGAAGAGGAGAGGCTCGCCACCCCGGATGATGCATACGATGCCATAGCTGCTGAGATAGCCGACAGGGTTTTAGAGACTCATCGTGCGGCTACTGTCGACGAGCGCGAATTACGGGAACGTTTAACGGTATGCCTGCAGGGCACTGTACCTTCCATGGCGACCGATATGGAGTTTGCTGTTCTTTTCGAAAGTCTTCAACGTTACCGGCGTGCGGGATGAATGAGTATCCCTTTTCTTTTCCCAAGTCATCAGGTAGACTGTGCCCTGCTGTTTTAAGGAATTTATATGTCCATCACTCTCACCCAATTTGCCAAGAAAGTTGGCTTAACCAAGCCACAGCTCCGCGCTCGTAGTGCTGCCCTGGGGTTTGACATCGACAAAGAGGCCAAGGAAATCGATGATGATTTGGCTGGCCTTTTGGAGGAAGAGTTCAAAAAAGAAGTAGAGGATACGGCGGATGCTTATGACGAAATGGTTTCAGAGGAAAT
>CAZEDN010000073.1:0-5708 GCA_964510905.1 uncultured Candidatus Peribacteria bacterium | reverse complement strand
GGGTGGATAACACTCACTGGTGTATGAAAAGTCGGCGGCACTTTCGTTATTGATGGTCATGGTGGCGTTGATCACTTCGTCGTGTCCGTAACCGTTGTGGTCGGTGTCGAGCAAAAGTTCCACGCCTCCCGTTACGGTAATGTTGGTTTCATAATCTTCCAAATAAGTTGTGGATCCGGTTCGTTCTCCAACCACTTTTCCTTCGGCCACTTCGATCGCTAGGCGATACTCTCCCGGCTCCAAATCGTTGTACCACAGGTAACTGGCGAAGACGTAATCATCACCGTCGGCCGGTAGATCGATGGTGTAATTTCCGCCGTCGCATGCTTCGTTTTGGGTTCGGATCACGTCGTAATCCCCTGAATTGTCGGCAAGGGTAGTCAATTCTATGGAGAAATAGCAGCTCGAGTTGAAGGTGATGGTGAAGTCCTCGGTGTCGTTGTTTTCGAGATTGACGAGCACATAGATGCTGCCATCCTCATCGAATTCACTGGTGGCCATGACCACGGTCATGTCCACATCATTCGTGGTGTCGGCCGCCATGGTGGGGCCGGCAAAGAGCGCTGTTAAGAAAAGCGCAGAGAGGGTCAAAGCGATGAAAAATTTCTTCATGGGTTGGTGGGCTAAGAATTTTGCTATAAGGTATTTACAGCGTCCTATATCATTACACAATATGCAACTTAGAAAAGGGGAAGCGGTTGACGTGGACATCGAAAAATTGGCCTTTGGTGGGGCGGGGATTGGAAGGTGTCGGTGCGCAAAAGAGCCTCAAGCGGACGGTATGGTGACGTTTGTCCCGAACACGCTTCCGGGCGATCGAGTGAAGGCGTCCCTCCTGAAAATCAAGAAAAATCGACTGGAAGGGCGGCTGGAGCGCTTGGTTAAGCCATCTTCTCTGCGTATCCCTCCACGGTGTGCTCATTTTGAGGAATGTGGGGGGTGTGTGTGGCAACATTTGGCGTATGAGAATCAGTTGACATTTAAGGAAGAACAGGTTCGTGAGGCATTACAACACCTGGGAGGGTTTTCTGAAAAAGATGTGGATCGCGTGGTGCGGCCGATCATTGGATGTAAAGAACCGTGGGCGTATCGGAACAAAATGGAGTTTAGTTTTGATTCGCCGATGGAGGACGCGGAAGCTGATGGCACAAATTTGGCGCAGGTGATGTTGGGGCTGCATTTGCCCAAAAAGCATCACGATGTGTTTGATTTGGAGGAGTGCCATCTGTGTTCGTCCATTGCGAGCGAGATTGTGCGGGCGGTACGTGCGTTTGCTCGTGACGAGGGACTGGATGCGTTCCGGGATCGGACCGGTGATGGATTATTGAGACATTTGGTGGTCCGAGAGGGCAAAAATACGGGCGAAGTGATGGTGAATTTGGTGACGTCCGTGAACTCGTTTCCAGGAGTAGAGCGATTTGTTGAGCTTTTTGGGGCGGATGAATGGAAGGATCGGATCACGTCGCTGATTTGGACGACGATCATGCAGCAGCGAGGCACCCCCACGTGGCGTGAAAGCAAAGTGCTGGCTGGACGGGGTGTCATTTATGAGGAATTGCGATTGGAGACGGGGCAACGGTTGCGGTTTGAAGTGTCGCCGGAATCGTTTTTTCAACCCAACACTAAGCAGGCGGAAATTTTGTATGGGGAAGCATTGAAATGCGCCGGATTAACAGGGAAGGAAGTGGTCTACGACCTTTATTGTGGCACTGGAACGATCGGACTGTTTTGTGCGCACAAAGCGAAGCATGTGTACGGAATCGAGCTATCGAAAGCGGCTGTGGAGAATGCGCGCAAAAATGCTCTTCGAAATGACATTGAGAATGCGGAGTTTTTTGTGGGCGACGTGGGGAAGGTCATGGCAGACCACTCACTCCCTCAACCGGACGTCGTTATCGTTGATCCGCCGCGGGCCGGCTTGGAGGGCGATGTACCGAATCAAGTCGCGGCGCTCAAGGCCCCTAAAATCGTCTACGTCTCTTGTAATCCCGCCACTCTCACGCGCGATCTTAAGTTTTTCACCGACCAGGGCTACACGCTCGAATCGGTGCAACCGGTTGATATGTTCCCTCATACATACCATATTGAAGATGTGGCCCTGTTGAGCTATCCTAAATCCTGACGGACCCCTGATTTTTATCTTTTTGACCCTCCCCCACCATGTTTCTCCGAAAATGCACCGCGCTCCTCACGTTAGCGCTTCTTGGCTCTACGCTTTTTGGCAGTACCGCATCCGCGCTCATTCTCCGCGCCGAAGATGAGGTTTTTCTCGATGAATATGTGACCGAAGATGTGTATGTGGCGGGAGGTGTCATTACGGTTCAACAAGATGTGGAGGGCGATCTCCTCATCGCGGGTGGTGAAGTGACGGTGAATGGGATCATCGGGGGTGATTTGGTGGTTTTTGGTGGCAATGTATTGGTGAATGAAGTGGTGAAGGACGATTTGCGTGTGGTGGCTGGAGCGATAGCATTGAACAGTCAAGTCGAGGGGGATCTGGTGGTGATTGGAGGCAGCGCCGATTTGAATCAGGACAGTGTTGTTCAGGGCGATGTGATCTCGATTTCTGGAAAAACCAATCTTTTTGGCACGGTGAATAAGAGTGTGAAGGGGATTTTGGGACGGCTCGTGATCGGTGGCACGGTGAACGGTGATGTGAATGTACGTGTGACCGAGGCGTTGGTTTTATTGAACTCCGGCCATGTGGTGGGGAATGTGCAGTATTTTGCTCCGGAAAAGATTGAAGATCATGGCGGTACGATTGATGGAGAAATTTCGTTCAATGAAATTCTTTCGAGTGCTGAGCAGGTCAAGGAAGGGATTCAAGGGCTTTTTAATCGCGGCTATCTCCTCGGAAAATTCTGGAGCTACCTCTCGATGATGCTCATCGGTTTACTATTGGTGGGCTTCTTTCCCAACTTCCTGCGCCGCAGCGCGGATCGAATGAAGAATGGATTCTTTAAATCACTGGGCGTTGGGTTTTTGGTGTTTGTGTTGGGCGGCGTTGCCTCGTTGATCGCTGTGTTTACGGTGGTGGGCGTGCAGCTGGCATTCATCATGATGGCACTTCTTTTCGTGTTGGGAGAGATCGGTCGGATTGCGGCCGGCTACTGGATTGGATCGCTCCTCATTCACGACACGCTCAAGAAAGGCGATTCCAAAAAGAAGGTGTTCTGGGTGAATTTTGGAGTGTTGGCGTTGGGTGTCTTCATCCTCAAGGTGGTGAGTTTCATCCCTGTGGTGGGGTGGATCGCCAATTTTGTGATGTTTGTCACGGGAGCGGGCGCCTTAGTCCTCGTTCAACGCACCACGTATCGTCACCTCGCTAAAGAGAAAATGGTATGACGTTTTTAGACATTCTTTGGGGACTCAAGGTCCATGCGATTTTTGATGTCTGGAGCATCGAACATTTGTGGAGTGGGATTTCGTTTGGATCGGTGGTGAAGAAGAAAAACCATAAGATTTTGGGGCAACTGCTCAGCCGCAAAAAACATGACTATCATTCTTATTATTTTGGGATTTTGGGGATTTGTGCGGTGGCCTATTTGTGGGAAACCGTTGAGCATTACTTGGAGATTGGACTGGCTGGAGCTCGCGTGGAGTATTGGTTTCAGGGGGTGGAGTTTTGGCCCAATCGTATTTTGGCAGATCCGTTGTTGATGGTTTTGGGATATGTGATTGCGAAAAAGTATCCTCAAATCATTTGGCCAATTCGTGTTTTATCGGTGTTGTGGCTGATCGTTCACATCTTCATCTTCCCGCACAGCATGTATCTGCACGAGATTTTTTAGTATCGTCCGTGACAGAGCTTCTTCTTAGGGTATACTGGGGTTTGGACCGTTAGTTTTGAGCTTTGAGTTTTGAACTTTAACTTATCTTCCATGCCCTCCCCTCATAAAGGCTTTAAAAAAGGCCGCTGGACGGACCACATCGATGTCCGTGATTTTATTCAAAAAAACTACACGCCGTACAAGGGTGATGAGTCCTTCCTCGAGAAACCGACCCCGCGTACCAAGAAAGTTTGGAAGGCGACTGAAAAGTTACTTAAGGCGGAGTTCAAAAAAGGTGGGGTTCTGGGGATCGATACGAAGACCCCTTCCACCATCACGAGCCATGCGCCGGGGTACATCGACAAGAAAAATGAGTCGATCATGGGGCTGCAGACGGACAAGCCGTTGGTGCGTGCGATCAAGCCGCTCGGTGGCATTCGTTTGGTCAAGCGCGCGTGTGAATCGTATGGGTATAAGCTAGATCCAAAAGTGGAGGCGTTGTACCGCCAGCATGTGAAGACGCACAACGATGCGGTGTTTGATGTGTATTTGCATTGGGATGAATTTTATACCATTGAGAAGCACAATCTTTTCAGGAAGAAAGGGGTGATCACCGGGTTACCGGACAATTACGGACGAGGGCGAATCATTGGCGATTACAGGCGGGTTCCGTTGTATGGCGTGGACCGTTTGATCGAGGAGAAGAAGGCAGAGATGAACCGGGAATGCACGTTCATGGACCAGGGCAACATTCGTTTGCGCAGTGAGGGGCATTATCAAATCAAGGTGCTCGTGGCGCTCAAAGAAATGGCGAAATCTTATGGGTTTGACATCAGTCGGCCGGCCGAAAATACGAAAGAGGCGATCCAGTGGCTGCACTTTGGCTATTTGGGCGCGGTGAAAGAGCAGGATGGCGCGGCCATGAGTTTTGGGCGGATTGATTCGTTCATCGACATTTATGCGGAGCGCGATTTGAAATCAGGAAAGTATAGCGAAAAGGAGATCCAGCAGTTTGTGGATGATTTTGTGGTCAAGTTGCGGATGGTTCGTCATTTGCGCGTCCCGGAATACAATGAACTGTTTGCGGGCGATCCGACGTGGGTGACGTGTGTATTGGGGGGAATGGGGAAGAACAAGAAGCCGCTCGTGACTAAGACGACTTATCGCTTGTTGCACACATTGGAGAATTTGGGGCCGGCGCCGGAGCCGAATCTGACGATTTTGTGGTCGCACAAACTTCCTCAAACTTTTAAGAACTATGCGTCGGCGATTTCGATCCAGTCCAGCTCGATTCAGTTTGAGAATGATGAATTGATGCGGCCGCACCATGGCGACGATTATGGCATCGCGTGTTGTGTGTCGGCCATGGAGATTGGGAAGGAGATGCAGTTTTTTGGGGCGCGATGTAATCTGCCCAAGTTGCTCCTTTTGGCGATCAATGAAGGGCGGGACGAGATCGATGATGAATTGATTGTGGAAGGCGTTCCGAAGCTGAAAAAGCAAAAACCTCTCGACTATAATGAGGTTCGAAAAGAGTTTTTCAAGCTGTTTGATTGGTTGTGCAAGAAGTATGTGGAGACGATGAATATCATTCATTACTCGCACGATCATTATGATTATGAGGCGGAGCAGATGGCGCTGCACGATTTGCGGATCCATCGGTTCATGGCGTTTGGAATTGCGGGAATTTCGATCGTGATCGACAGTCTTTCGGCTATTAAACATGCCAAGGTTACACCGATTCGCAATAAGAAGGGTGTGGCTAAGAAGTTCAAGATCGTTGGTGATTATCCGGCGTTTGGGAACGACGATGACCGTGCGGACAAGATCGGTGTGGAGGTGATTAAAAAGTTTATTAAAACGTTGGAGAGGTATGAGGCGTATCGTGGCGCGGAGCATACGGTTTCGCTGCTCACTATTACGGCGAATGTGGTTTAC
>CAZEDN010000072.1:0-5711 GCA_964510905.1 uncultured Candidatus Peribacteria bacterium | reverse complement strand
GTGGTGGAACATGTGGTGGCAACAGCAGGGGTGGATGTTCGGCCGATCGAGCAACGATTTCAGGAATGGGATCCCAACTTTTACCGTCGTTTGCATGAGGATGGGTATTTGGATCTCACGGTTTTGAATCGAATGGATCGCGTGCCACGTGCGGAGTTGGACCGTTTTGAGGAGGAACCTTGGAGCCTGTCGGTTACGGAACGAGATACGTTGTGTGATCTTTTGAATGGACGGGCGGATGGGTCGGCACGTTTTCGAGATTTTTTATGGGATATTTTTCAAAATTATCGATCGCTTTTGGGACATCCGGCGATGGTCGTTTGTGATGTGCATCGTAACCGAGAGATGGATGAGGCCAGTTTGCGCTTTTTAGAGCGAATGCGTAATGAACCTCGAGTGGCAAACCAACCGTTGTTGATCACAGCGGTGGCTTTTCCGGATGAGCGAGGGGCGGTGGGAATGGATATTTTGGAAAGCAGATTAGGGCAGGCGTTTGGACGCAACGATTTTTGTTCCATGGACGCGGTGGAAGAAATGGAACATTGGAGCGGCGTTATGGGACAGCAGGGAGATTATCAGGCCTCTTTGGGAGCCTTGCAGCGAATGGTTCAGCGTACGTGTGGACCGGACATGGATTTGGTAGAGCTGGTTGGAGAATTGGCTGGTTATCGGGCGGAGGGGAGGCCTCCTTTTATCGAGGGTAGTGTGCCTCTGTACGCCTTGGCGGGGCTTTTCCCTGGATTTCTTGAGCAGGCGCAAGCAGCGGCGCGGGACAATCATGTGGAGGCGTCACAGTTTTCGCTGGAAGTTGTGGAAGGATTGAGCCGTTATTTGGAGCATGCCATGGCGGAGGATGGATTCAATTACGATGAATTTTTGGTTGGCATGATTGGACTCCAAAACGACCAGCGTTTTGCGGCATTGATCGATTGCTATGTGGCGCGGTGGTTGACGGATCGCTCGGAGGCACCCCAAATCATTCCGATGATCAATGAGGCGCTCAAGCGGTATTTGCTCATGATTGGGGCACATGTATTCATTGGTCGCACAGAAGACCATTTTTTCGACTTGTTCGATCGATTGGATGAAGCGGATGAGCTGGAGAAAATTTTCCAATACAGTCCTGTTGCAGCCTCTCCCGCAGCGATCTATGCATTGGCTCAGCGGTTTTATCACGATGGGAAATATGAACAGGTTTTGAGCCTGGTGGATCGGATCTATTATGGCCATTCCAGTAGTCCCTATGAGATTTTATATCGTAATCGGATATCACGTGCGGAATCAGCTGCTTACGATTCTGAACATAATCGTGTGGAAGGTTATCTTCCAGTATTGTCGTTTGATCCGCGATTCACTTTGGAGATTTTGCGAGTAGGGCTCATGTCCGCTGGACGTATTTTGATCGATCAAGCAAATCCGGCGCGGTTGGAGGCGATTGCGCGAGGAGAGAAGATAGGTGAGCCGTTTGATCGTTTTAATGAGGCGAACGATCAGTATGAATCGTTGAGTCGACAATTTAAGGGGATTCAGCGCATGGAACAGGTGAGGCCTTCGCCGTATGCGGCGCACAATGCAGCCTTGGCGCAGGGAGAGGTGGAGTCGAAAGTGTCCCGGAATTTTTCACGAGCACGATTTTATTATCAACAAGCGCGTGAAGCGTTGTTGGATTCGGATGGGAATGTACTCCCCGGTAAAGATGAGTTGTTGGCGCGCGTGGATCATCTTGATGCGGCAGAACTCTCTCGTGATCGTATTGATCAGTTTTTTGAAATCCTGTTTGAGACTAACCCGGGAAAAGAGATTTCTTCTGACGATATCTATGAAGTTTTGGAAAGCAGTTTGCGTGCTGTGGTGACAGAAAGTCGTTTGGTGGCTGACCTTGATCGCTATCCAACACGTCAAAAAATCGAATACAGCGTGAGTTATTTGCAAGCGTGTGCGTATTACGTAGCTTTGCACACCTGCCTTGAAGAGGCGGATGCGTTTAATCCGGATATCCATGATTATATGGGTTTCCGTTTTGATGATGTCTTTCATGGAGATATGGGAGGGGAATTGCGCCGTGCGAGCGCGCTTGCCATGCCGATTGCTCAAGAAAACATCGCAGCCGCGTCGTGGTGGGCTCCCTGGTTTGAAGAGGAAATCGTTCATTGTATTCAGCGCTTGGCGGCGTACAGTGGTTCCCCGATTTTAAGGGAAATAACGGCCGAATGGGAGTTAGCGATTCAATCTATTTCGGAATCGACCGATTAGTATGTGGTCGTTCCATGAGGGACCACAGCGCCTTGGGTTTCGAGACCGTGGGGAACGACGGCTCCTTCGGTTTCGACCATTTCGGTGGTTTCCATGGTTCCATGAGGGACGACAGCCCCTTCGGTTTCCATCATGGTTTCTTGCTGTCGATTATGGAAGATGCCTCGGAGGAAGCCATTTTCCATGTCTTCGCTCTGGACGACTCCATACGTGAAGATCAAGCCGACGATGAGCGCTCCTGCGACCACTCCAAGAATGAAGATGAACGCGGGATGAAGTGAGCATTTGGACATTTTTGAGGGGTTAATAATGCTTCGTATAATAATAGCACAAAGTCGAGTTTTCCGCAAGGGCAAGCCGAAAATACGGCTTTCTATGCCTCGGTTTTGGCCTTCACGATCATGGAAACGATTCTCTCTGATCGAGCTCGCTCTTCTAAGTTTTGACCGATGAATTTAATCGTATCTTCCACATTCGGAATCATGACGTGTTCGAGCGCGTTCACACGGCGGCGAGTTTTTTCCAGCTCGTCGGCCATGCGTTCCGCTTTTTTCTCGGTTTCGGCCAGTTGGATGAGCAGTGGCAAGATTTCGCGGAGCGACGTGAGGGCGGTATCGAGCTCTCCAGACGTTTCGCTGAATCCGTAACTGAGTACATTTCCTTCGACAGTGGCTTTGATATTAGCCAATTTCACACTCATTACATTCTTGGTGTCGATGTCGAGGTCCACTTTGGTTGTGGGAGCGAGGAGTGCGGTTTCGAGATATTCCGGATGTGGGATGACCGCTGAAGCGAGGAGAAGGTTTTGGAACACTTTTCCAAGTTCTGCTTCGACCTCTTTGCGCAATTTTTGCACCTCACGGATGATGTCCATGAACGCTTTCATGAGCCCTTCCTGCTTGTCTTTGAGCAGTTTATGACCTTTTTTGGCGCGGGTGAGCCGGTTTTTCAGCTCGAGGAGCGCCATTTTCGTCGGTTTGTAGGACGTGATGATTGCCATATCAATTAGATTTATCGTCCGCTAAACGCGGAATTTACAATGAACTTATATTTAAGCTTTTTTGCTGGTTTTGGCGACTTCGTCGCCTGTCATATACTTCTTCATGTACTCATCCTTCACACGCTTGAGCTCGGTCTTTGGAATGGTCTTGAGCAGATTCCATCCGATGTCGAGCGACTCTTCGATTTCGCGGTTGGTCTCCCCCTGGGAAACGAACAGTTCTTCGAATTTATCGGCGAATTTTAGGTGAGCAAGGTCACTTTCGGACAGTGAACTTTCTCCCAAAATCACAGCCAATTCGCGCATTTCCAATCCGTAGGCGTACGAAGCGAATAGCTGAGCGATCACGCTGGAGTGGTCTTCACGGGTTTTGCCTTCTCCTTGTCCTTTACCCATCAAACGAGAGAGGGAAGGAAGCACAGAAACGGAAGGATAGAGACCTTTTTTGTGGAGATCACGACCGAGTACGATCTGTCCCTCAGTGATGTATCCCGTTAGGTCGATGATGGGGTGGGTGATGTCATCGTTCGGCATGGTCATGATCGGGAGTTGTGTCACCGAACCTTCTTTGCCTTGGATGCGACCCGCTCTTTCGTATAAAGTCGCGAGGTCGGTGTACATGTATCCAGGGAATCCTCCACGTCCGGGCACCTCCTTACGCGCGGCAGACACCTCACGGAGCGCTTCACAGTAGTTGGTCACGTCGGTGTACACCACGAGCACGTGTTGGTTCTTTTCAAACGCGAGATATTCCGCGGTGGTCAGAGCGAGACGGGGGGTGGAAATACGTTCGATAACAGGGTTGTCGGCGGTGTTGATGAACAGCACAGAACGTTCGATGGCCCCGGTCTTTTTAAACTCGCTGATGAAGTATTGAGCTTCTTCAAACGGTACACCCATGGCGGCAAATACGATGGAGAATTTTCCTTCTCCTTCGCCTCCACTGCGCACTTTGGCTTGTCGAGCGATCTGGGCCGCTAGTTTGTTGTGGGGAAGTCCAGAACCGGAGAAAATCGGCAATTTTTGACCACGCACGAGCGTGTTGAGTGCATCGATGGTGGAAATACCGGTTTGGAAGTAGTCGTTCGGCATTTCTCGGGACGCAGGATTGATCGGTGCTCCGTTGATGTCGATCTTTTTGTCGGCAATGATTTCGGGACCGCCATCGATCGGTTCTCCACGACCGTTGAAGGTGCGACCGAGCATGTCTTCGGACACGCTTAACTTGAACGTGTCTCCGAGGAAGCGGGCCTTGGAACCCTCGGTGGAGATTCCTTGCGCCGATTCGAAGAGCTGTACCACGGCCATGCCTTTTTGGGCTTCGAGCACCTTTCCGAGGCGCTCTTTCCCATCGGCTAGGGTAATGATCACCATCTCTTCGTAGGAGACTTTTTCTCCTTCGGGGAGTTCGATGAAGGCGAGTGGCCCGACAATATCACGAACGGTTTTGAATTCTTTTTGCATGAAACGATAGGGTTAATGCTTGAGTTTTTTGACCAATCCCGATTGGGATTTAAATTTTTGAGTTAATGAGATGAGTACTTCGCGGTGAGCCTCCGCTCCGCTTCGGCTCTGTTAGGCCAATTTTTGGATTTCGGAATTTACTTTGTCGATCAATGCTTGGAATTTATCTTCTGCTTCAGGTTCGATCTCTTTCACTTTGGACACTTCTTGAATGACAGGAAGTCCTTTGAGTTTTTCAATTTCGAAATCTTCTTTTCCGACCAAGTCTCGTGCGGCGTGGTAAACGCTCATGATACATTTGAGCATCCAGTACTGCTTTTTTAGGGGAGTGCGAGCATCTTCCGCATCAAAAGCATTCTGGAAGAGGAAGTCTTCACGGATACTCTTGGCAACGAGCAATAGAAGCTGCTCACGTGCAGAAAGCGAGTCAGCACCCACCAAGCGCACGAGCTCTTGGAGTTTGTTCTCCTGTTGGAGAATGTCCATGGCTTCGTCGCGGAGAGCAGGATAATCTTCTGCCACTTCGGCTCGGAGGTACCCATCGATGTTATCGCCATACAGGGTATAACTTGTGAGCCAGTTAATTGCAGGATAGTGACGAGCATAAGCAAGTTTGGAGTCGAGGCCCCAGAACGTTTTGGTCACACGGAGCGTATTCTGTGTAACCGGCTCGGAGAAGTCACCTCCAGGAGGCGAAACCGCTCCAATAACCGTTAGAGAACCATCACGATCATCGCTTCCTAAACAAGCTACATAACCCGCTCTTTCGTAGAATGCTGCGACTCGAGAAGCGAGGTAGGCAGGATATCCTTCTTCACCTGGCATTTCTTCTAAACGTCCTCCCATTTCACGCATGGCCTCGGCCCAACGTGAGGTGGAGTCAGCCATCAAGGCCACATCGTATCCCATATCGCGGTAGTACTCCGCAATGGTGATTCCGGTGTATACGGATGCTTCACGGGCAGCTACTGGCATGTTCGAGGTGTTTGCGATC
>CAZEDN010000071.1:0-5726 GCA_964510905.1 uncultured Candidatus Peribacteria bacterium | reverse complement strand
AATGGACAAGGAAATCGTTAAAAAGCAGCGCAAAAAAACGGCAGGAAGGCATACAGACAAGAGTTCTAAGAAAATTGAGGATGAAACTCCAGTTGAGTCCAAAGGAACCGTTGAGATTCCGGATGTGATTTCGGTGAAGGAGTTTTCGGAAAAAATTGGTGTCAGCCCAGTGAGAATCATTGGAGAATTGATGAAAAATGGGGTTTTGGCAAACATCAATCAACAGATTGACTATGAAATGGCCCATATTTTGGCGGAGGACATTGGAGTGAAGGTTAAACGCAAACATTCTGCGGCTGAATCGGAGGACATCATGAAGGGTGATTTGGATAAATTATTACAAGAAGATGATGCGAGTCTCTTGAAGGCACGTCCCCCGGTGATTAGTGTTATGGGGCATGTCGATCATGGAAAAACGCAACTTTTGGATACCATTCGCGAGGCGAATGTGATTGAGACGGAGTCTGGAGGAATCACACAACACATTGGTGCCTACCAGGTGGTGAAGAATGGTCAGAAGATCACATTTCTTGATACTCCGGGGCACGAAGCCTTTACCGCGATGCGTGCCCGTGGAGCTCGTGCCACCGACATTGCGATCTTGGTGGTAGCGGCGGACGAAGGTGTCAAACCTCAAACGGCTGAAGCCATCAACCACGCTAAGGAGGCTGGGATTCCGATCATTGTGGCCATCAACAAGATGGACAAGGAAAACGCAAACCCTGACAAGGTGATGGGTGAACTGGGAGAATACGAGCTCATCCCTGAGGAATGGAGTGGAGACACGATTATGGTGCCGGTTTCGGCGCTTAAAAATGAAGGTATCGATAAGTTGCTCGACATGATCCTGGTGGTGGCGGAATTGCAGGATCTTAAAGCGAACCCCAGCCGCCCTGCGGTCGGGACAGTGATCGAGGCGCACCTCGATCCAAATCTGGGCCCGGTGGCAACAATTTTGGTCAATACAGGAACGTTGAAGGTCATGGATCCGGTGATCGTGGGCGCCACTCACGGCCGCATCAAGCTCATGCAGGACCATACCGGGAAACGTCTCCAAAAACTGGGTCCTTCAGATGTAGCTCAAATCGCTGGCCTTTCCAACCCTCCTCAATCGGGTGATCTCCTTCAAGTGGTGACCAATGAGCGTATGGCACGCCAAAAGGCTGAGGAAATCTCTGCGCTCATGCAAGAAGGCAAGATTCAGAACATGGGAATGGGCCTCAGCGAGATCGTAGAACAGATCAAAGAGGGTCAACTCAAAACGGTTAAGGTGGTCATTAAGGCCGACACAAAGGGATCCTTGGAGGCCATTAAGGAGAATGTTGCAAAGGAGCTTAAGTCGGCGGATGTGGCGGTTAAAGTCATTCACTCAGGCGTCGGAAATGTCACCGAGTCGGACGTCATGATGGCAGCAGCAAGCCAAGGATTGGTTATTGGATTTCATACCGATGTTCCAGCCCAAGTTGAGCGCATTGCGGAGCGCCTACACACCGAAGTTTCGGTTTATAAGGTGATTTACGAACTTATCGATGACTTGAAGAAACTCCTCACCGGCCTTCTGGAGCCCGAAACGATACTGGTCGACTTGGGAACGGCAAAAATTCTTAAAATTTTCTACACTGGAAAGAAAGAAATGGTGGCTGGATGTAAGATCACTAAGGGAAAAGTGGAGGTCAATTGTATGGCCCGTGTGATTCGCAAGAAGGAGGAAGCCGGAGAAGGGAAAATTGGCGGCCTCAAGTTGGTCAATGAGGACGTGAAAGAGATCGAAAAAGGCTCTGAGTGTGGCATTCGGTTTGAGGGTAAACTCAAGCTAGAAGAAGGCGATCTCCTCGAGTTTTATAAGGAGGAGACGCGTCATAAAACGTTATAATGGCAAAGGTTTTAATAACAGGTGGGGCAGGATTTATGGGTTCGAATTTCATTCGATACGTCCTTGGGAAATATTCCGATTATGAGGTTGTGAACTTGGATGCCCTCACCTATGCGGGAAACTTGGAAAATCTTCGCGATGTTGAGGATGATGAGCGCTATACATTTGTTAAGGGCGACATTACGGATGAGGCGATGGTAGACACCATTTTCAGGGAGCACTCCCCCACTCATGTGATCAATTTTGCGGCGGAAACTCATGTGGATCGGTCGATTTTAGGGCCCAAACATTTCATCCTGACCGATGTGGTGGGCACCTACACACTCCTTGAGGCGACTAAAAAGTATGGCGTTGAGCGATACGTCCAAATTTCTACGGATGAGGTGTATGGGAGCATTAAAGAGGGAGAGTTCACGGAGAAAAGCCCGTTCGAGCCCAATTCACCCTATTCGGCGTCTAAGGCCGGTGGTGACCATTTGGTTCGCGCTTACTCTAAGACATATGACCTCCCTGTGATTCGAACGCACAGTTGCAACTTCTTCGGGCCGTATCAGTACCCCGAAAAAATCATTCCCCTCTTTGTGACCAACCTGCTTGAGGGTAAGAAGGTGCCTTTATATGGAGATGGATCAAATGTTCGTGAGTGGATTTATACGGAAGATTATTGTCGCGCGCTGGACGCGATTTGGCATGAGGGAGCGCTGGGCGATGTTTACAATATTGGGACCGAGTGGCGCTTATCGAATTTGGATTTAACCCATAAAATCCTTGAGGCGCTGGGCGCTGGCGAGGACATGATTGAACCTGTTGAGGACCGCCTCGGGCACGATTGGCGCTATGCAGTGGATTCATCGAAGTTGCGTGGCCTTGGGTGGGAGCCTGGGGGCACTTTTGATGAGCGTTTAGCCGATACGGTTGAATGGTATAAATCGAATGAGACCTGGTGGGCTAAACTTAAAGCTCAAAGTTCAAATGTCAAAACTTCAACTTAAAGCTCAAAACTATGAAGGGTGTAATATTAGCTGGAGGATTCGGAAATCGGCTCAAGCCGCTGACCGAAGTGACGAATAAGCATTTGCTTCCCGTATACAACAAGCCACTCATCTTTCACCCGTTGCAGACGTTGCTCGATGCGGGGATTGAAGAGATTTTGATCGTGACTGGGCCGGAGCACACGGAGAGTTTTAAGCGATTACTGGGGTCAGGTGAGAGGTTTAATTGTCGCTTAGAATACGCTGTGCAGGAGACGGCTGGAGGCATTGCGCAGGCATTGGGGCTAGCTGAATCCTTTGTGGACGGAGACTCGATGGCCGTGATTTTGGGAGATAATATTTTTGAGGATTCTTTTGAGGGAGCGGTGTCATCGTTTGCGAGCGGCGCAACCATTTTCCTAAAGGAAGTGCACGATCCCGAACGATTTGGTGTTCCTACTCTGGACAGCGATCGTGTTGTTGCGATTGAGGAAAAACCGAATGAACCCAAGTCGCCTTATGCGGTGACCGGGCTTTATCTTTACGATTCACAAGTATTTAATTTTATCCATGGCCTCAAGCCCTCCGATCGTGGTGAGCTCGAGATTACGGATGTGAACAATGCTTACATCGAGAACAATGATATGAAGGCGGTTTTTGTGAAGGGCCACTGGACGGACGCGGGAACGTTTGAAAGTTTGTATGAAGCGTCTACGTTGGCGCGAAGGATAGCGCTAAAAGTTAATTCTTAAATTTCTTTATGCCGCATATTTCTGTTACTGGATCGCTTGCTTATGACTATATTTCTTCCTATGAGAGGCCTTTTTCCGAGGTTTTGCTTCCGGATAAATTGGATTCATTGAGTGTTTGCTTTTTGGTTAAGCATAAGGAGCGTCATTTTGGGGGCACGGGAGGGAATATCGCTTACAGTTTAGCCATTCTTGAATCGCCTCCTTGCTTAGTTGCGGCGGTGGGTTATGACTTTGAGGCATACCGGCATCTTCTCGAAGGATTAGGGGTAAGGTTGGATTGTCTTCGAGAGTTCCCGGATACTCCTACGGCCTCGGCCACCATCATTACCGATCCAAAGGGCAATCAAATCGCTGAGTTTCATCCTGGCGCCATGTCAGCCAAAGGAGATATTGATGCGACGGAATGCTTCAAGCGAGCTGATATGGTCATCATTGCCCCTGACGATACACGGCGTGTCATGCAATATGTTCAGGCGGCTCATGAACTTAAGACTCCTTATTTCTTTGATCCTGGACAGAATCTCCCTATTTTCACAAAGGAAGAACTCTTGGAGGCAATCGATCATGCGGAAGGTGTTTTCGCGAACGATTATGAGCTGGGATTGCTCAAGTCAAAAACAGGACTTGATGAGGACGAGCTTCTAGAAAAGGCGAAGCTATTGATCGTCACGCTTGGCGAAAAGGGATCAATCATTTTGAGGAAGCATGACCACCAGGTTGACCGGATCGAAATTCCGATTGCGCCTCCGAAAAGGGTCAAGGATCCAACGGGATGTGGCGACGGATATCGTGCCGGTTTTTTGAAGGGATACGTTGAGAAAAAGCCGCTCGAAATCTGCGGGCGCATGGGTTCATTGATGGCCACCTATATCGTTGAGAAAATGGGAACACAGGGTCATAGCTTGAGTTGGGATTCGTTTGTTGAACGCTATGCCGAAGTGTTTGGGACTACTTTGTAACCTCCCGATAGGCTTCTTTTAAGGTTTTTGCACTGATTCCATCTAGGGGGACGATGCATTTTTCTTTGCCGAGATCTTTCCCGAATCCAGTTACCTTTTCCATGTAAGCGACGCCGACAAAAGGAGTTTTTGTGAGTTGGGCAAAAATGAGGCTGTGCAGACGCATGCCCACGACCAGTTCCGCCTTGGCAATGGCAGCAATGACTTCTTTTTCGGACGTGTATTTGTCCCAAATTTGAGCATTCCCTTCGATGCCTGCTTGTTCAAATATTGTGCTCAAAAATTGGTAGTCCTCTTTGTTGCTCTTTTCGAATGGGATCCCGATCACTTTTTTCCCTTCCTTAAGGCATAAATATTGTATAAATTTTTTGAACGCTTTTGCGGTTTTGTCTGCTTTTTTTGCCCAGAATCTCGGTGCGATTATGATGGTGTTTGGGGGGATTTTTTTTGTGGTCTTGAATGACTCCCCTTCTAGTTCCAGGGCGGGGTCCCTCTCGCTTTTCGCGACCACCCCCAATCGCTTGGTCCATTCCATGGATCGGCTGTCTCGAACGCTCACTCTGTGAGCTTTTTCAAGGATGGATTTCGCCCATTTTTGGGCTCATTTTCTCTTAAATGGCCCTATTCCGCTGGCGTAAATTTCTACAGGTGGATCGTATGTTGGGGCCGTTTCAAGCTGGGCGTCCCATACAAACATAGACCTCCACGGTTCATCTGTCAGGAGAGTCCCTCCTCCTAAGATAAAGCGGTCGCATGAGCGAATGGCATCTTGGATGAGCCTTATGGCTCTCCTTTTGAAAATCCCCTTCAGAAGAGAACGAAGCCCGCTGGGGACCATTCCGATTGTTTTTACTCCAAATTTTTGAGCGGTTTCTTTGGGGTTAGTGCTCATGACCGTGATCTCATTTCCTTTGAATTTTTTGAGCAAACCCCTCAAGATCGCCTCGTCTCCTAGGTTCCCTACTCCGTAATTGCCGCAAATGATTAATTTTTCGGACATGAGGTGAGCGTGAGATAGGCTTGAACGGGCAGATAGCTTTTCCTGTGAATCCCGGTGACTCCATTCGCCTTTAGGGCTTCTTGATGGAGCCGGGTCCCATATCCCTTATGGCGACCAAAGTGGTACCCCGGATACCGCTGCTCGTATTGTACCATGAGTCGATCGCGAGTC
>CAZEDN010000070.1:0-5764 GCA_964510905.1 uncultured Candidatus Peribacteria bacterium | reverse complement strand
TTTGCCGTTGTTTGGACAGTTGCTGCGCTATGTGGCGTTGGCACGATTCAAGCGAACGCTAGGCAGTTTGATCACGAGTGGAATTCCGATCGTAAAGAGTTTGCAAATCGATGCGGATGCGATTGGGAATGAGGTGTATCGCAAACGAATTCTCCTTGCTGCGGAAGATGTTTCTCGTGGTATTCCGTTGGCAGAAAACTTGATGGATAGCACCTTCCTCTTCCCAAAAATGGTGGTGTCGATGATTGCAGTGGGAGAACAAACGGCTGAAGTGGCACCGGTCATGGATAAGATTGCGGATTACTACGATTCTGAGGTGGATCAAATGTCGGCGAACATGTCGAAACTACTCGAACCGTTCATCATGGTCACCATGGGAATTGTTGTTGGCGGATTGATCATTGCGGTGATGCAACCGATCTTCAGCCTGATGGATGTGGTGGGGACGTTGTAAAACGGAGGGAGCTCTACTGAATTTCTGGGATGCCGGACGCTTTGGTCACGCGGATGGTTTTGGTGAAGGTGTCGTCGGCCACGTTTACTCGAATGCGGAACACGTTTGATCCTCCAGGGGGGTCGGCGGTCACCTCGGAGAGAGGCGGTTCGTAGGTGAGTTTTTGCATGGTTGCAGGGAGAAGTTCATAACCTGTTCCTTCAGGGAGTTCGTAACTGTCCAACAATTCTTCTGTACGGAAACAGTTAATGGGGTCATTTTCAAACACTGCGTATGTGTCGATTTGGGTGGTACTGGTGAAGCGCAATTCGTACGTCTCGGTGAGGCAGGTTTCTCCGAGAAATTCCATTTCGAGATGGCTCAATGCTCGGCTTCGTACATCTTGAATCATGCCCACAATTTGGTCCACGGCTTGGTTCATTTGAGCGTGTTTTTGTGCACTGGTGATGCCGTTGATCCCCACGAGCATTAAAATGCCCACCACTGTCACGACGACGATGAGCTCTATTAAAGTGAAGGCTTTTGAGGGAGGGCGCATGGTTGAATTATAGCGAAAAATGTTGCCTCTTATAAGAGATTTGTTATAATAGTTCCATCTTAGTCCTTAAAACCCTCCCAATATGCGTAAACAAGGGTTTACTCTCATCGAGCTGCTGATCGTTATCACGATCATCGGTATTTTAGCGGTGGCGTTGGTCCCGCGAATCAGTCAAGGTCCAGCCCGCGCGCGCGACGTCCAACGTAAGGCGGACTTGCAAAACCTCGCTTCTTCCATGGAGCTTTATTACAGTGACTATGGTTTTTATCCTTCGGCAACAGATGAATGCCTCGAAGACGCCATGGGCAATGTGGGTGAAGATTTGGCCGGTTATCTGGGCAATGATCTTCCCATGCCTCCGGACGGTGCTTCGGCCACTCAGAATTGTGCGGGAGGTGAATACTATTACGATTCGGATGGCACCACGTACACTTTGGCGGCAGCCATGGAGACGGCCAGCACCTCTTATTTCGATGCCGATCTCGTGACCGCTTGTGATGGTGATGAAACGTCTGACATTTTCTACGTGATCAGTCGATAAGGTTGTTTGAATGTGATTTTAGAGGGCCCCGCCGTGGCGGGGCCCTTTTGATTTTCCAAAGAATCGTCCTATAATAACGGCAACAGCTTGTAAACCCTCCCCTTATGAACCGCAAAAGTTTTACTCTCATTGAATTATTGATCGTGATAACGATCATCGGTATTTTGGCGATTGCACTTGTTCCACGGATTAGTTCGGGGCCATCGCGGGCTCGTGACATCCAACGCAAGGCCGATTTACAGAACTTGGCGACCGCGGTGGAGCTGTATTACGCGGACCATGGGGAGTATCCGAACAGTGGTAGTTTTTCGGGAACCCGCGAACAGGCTTGTGTGAATGGCGGGGGTGATTTTGATCTGACATCGGCATTGTCGACCTATTTTGATTTACCTGAAGCTCCTGGAAATAGTCCCACGCATGCCATCGGGTGTGATGATGATTATTACTACATGGTTCTCTCGTATGCGGATGGAGGTGCTTTCCCTTCTTCTTATGTATTGGTGGCCAACATGGAAAATACCCCGGGAGATGTGGATAACTACTTCTGTATGTCGGGGACGCCCACCAGCCTCTTCCCGGCGAACATGTATTTGGGCGAATTCATCTCCGGCTATCTTGATGGACAGCCGTGTCCCAACAATTACGCGTACTATTCCGTATACCATTAGAGCGCTGGGGACCTTCACCTAGGCTTCTTTCGTAAATCCTGTCTATCGTTTCTTTGGTGAATTTGAGATTTTAACCTGTTATTTCGTTGTTTTTAGACGTCAGGACGCGTATAATATTTGTTGAATAAATTTGGCTATCTTTGGCTTATTTAAGCCATTTTTAAGCATTTTTTCGGCCCTTCCCGGCCGGCTGTTGCTGTATATAAACGGTTTTATGGCCCTCTCTCCCACCCTAAAACGTGTACTCGCCACCTGGATCGTCGTTGCCCTCGTCGGCACGCAGATGCTCAACATCGATTTGGGCCAAAGTGCGACCAATAAAGAGCATTTGGGAGTGGTGGTCATTTTGGTGGATGAAACCCTTTATAGCGACTCCACCGATTATGCGGGAATGAGTGATGAGTTTCCGGCGTTGCCCAGTACAACGATAAAAGCACGTATCGATCGATATGCGGAAACGGTTCAGGAGGTGATGCCCATGACCAAGGCGTTGATCGTGCGCACGCAACCGGACAGCTCGACGAAAGATATCGTTCAAGCGCTCGAGACATTGTACTTTGAAGGTGATGGAGATGATGATGCGATCACTCAACTGACCGGGCTGGTGTTGATCGGTGACATTCCGATTCCGGTCGTGAATAAGGATGGGAATCGCTACTTGAGCATGTTCCCGTACACCGATTTTGAGGATCGTGCGTACCTATTCAACCCGGAAACCAACGATTTTGAGCCCAGCACCCAGATGACCAACCCTCAACCGGAGGTGTGGCATGGGGTGATCACTCCTCCTCTTTCTGGAACTGCAGGGAGCGAGATGATGGCCGAGTATTTTGATAAAAATCATCTGTATCGCCAGGGGTACAGCGAATTTGCGGACTTTGAACAAAAACTGTTCTATGCCGACACGATTGCAGAAAAGCAGTCCCTCAATAAACTCAATCTAGAAGCGTACGATCGATACATCCGCCACTGGGAAGAGATCTCATACAATCAATACACGAGCGATCTGGCTCGCGACCTCTACATCGAAGTGAATGGTTCGCTTGAAGGAGGCGATGGAATCGACAACGATGGAGACAACCTGATCGATGAGGATCCTGAAAACGGTTATGACGACGATGGAGATGACTTGATCGATGAGGATGATGGGAACTTTGATTATGGAATCGATTCGGATCGGGACTGTTGGGATCAGCCGGAATATTTATGGGACACGAATGGGGATGGGCGCCCCTGTTATGCGGGAGACAATAACGTGGATGAAGACGGCCCAGACGATAACAACAGCGATGGTGATCTCTTAACGGATGAAGATCCGGTCGGCGACCAAAATGAAGACGGTTGTCCCGGAATGTGTGAAAAGGACGACGATGGCGATCAACAAGACTGGGATGGCGATGGATGGCCCAACGGCTGGGAAATCGAGATTTTTGATTCGGATCACACCCAAAAACGGGATCCGTTCGTTTTTAAACCGGTGGCCGCGCTCGGCTTTACGGAGAATGAACTCAACTATTTGGATGCGATGTACACGGATGAGGCGGTGCCCACGTACGATCCGTCCTGCTTCACGCCGTACACACCGCTCCCTTATCCCTCGATGTACTTTAATGGAACGCTCACCTTTCAGCCCACCTTTTTCGACAGTCAGGGTGATCGCTGTATGCCCACCGCGTGCGATGGGGATGTGGCTAACGATGACGATGAGGACGGTGCGTGTGATGAGGACACCGTTGACGACAACGACTCGGACGGAGATGGTTTGATCGATGAAGACCGCACGGGCGATGCCAATGATGTAAGTGATGCGTTTTCGGATCTTCCGGACATCCACTCCAAGTATGTGGTGGAAAGTTTTCTCAAAAAATATCCTGAGATGTTCCAAAAGTTCATCGGGAATATCAACCTATGGACCGAATACACGGGCCGTTACGAGTACAGCACTATGGACGGATTCGGCAACACGTTGAGCGATCGCGAGACTCTAGTGGGACTGATTGGGAAGCGCGACGAGTACGTTCAGTTGGTGTTTTGGGCGGCGAATGAAATCTTAGAAGATGAGATCGATGATTTTGTGGAGAGTCGTGATATGGCGAACGAGCTTCCGTGGATTGGAATGGTGGAGATCAGTGGAAGCGTGACTGACGTGGATGGCAATATCGATAACTATTCGTTTAGTTTTGTGAATCACAGCAAGGAGATGGTGTATGGGACCGAGGTGAAAGATATTACTAGTGTCGGGCAATGTTCGATGTATCGAGGATCGTATGATGAAGATGGGGATAACAAATTGGTGGAGGGATCGCGCGTGTATGACTTCAATACGGTGGGGACTTGGGGCGAGGAGAATGATGCTGGGAACGATGAGGGGATTGATTATGGGGGATGTTTTGGGAATTTTTATGAGACGCCGGAATACTGTTTTCCGGAAGCGGCTGAGGAGCCGGTCCGGAGTCAGATCGGTACGATTGCGGTGAACGATCCGGACATTGAGGTGGATTATCGCTCCTGTTATAACTTCCGTGAGGAAGAGGGGCTGCAGAATTATTGGGATTATGCGACGGGGTTCATCGATGAATATGCGGACTTGATTGAAGATGTGGATGAAGGGAAGAAGGACGACGGGGATGATGTGGATGGCGACAATGATTACGATGAGGACGACTTTCAAATCGAGTTGGACACGATTGTGGCCGACTTGCTGGCACAAGATTATACGGATGAGCCCATCCCGGATGTGGATGACATCTATCTATTGGAGAATGATGGGGACGGGTACTATTTGACGTTTGGAGCGTTTTTGGAACATGTGGGCGTGAATAAGGACAGCCAGGAGGAGATTGGTGAGTTTTTCAGCAACATGACCACTTCTTATTCGGAAAGTTTCCCTCAGTTTGATACCATTGATGAGGCGACGATGAACATCTCGCGGCACTATGTGACCAACCTGGGATTGCTCACGATGAATTTGGGGGCGAACGTTTTGAGTGTTCCTAGTGCGTTGAAGCACATCGAGCCCACCGAGTGGACGTTGAGCCAGCAACGGGACGCGATGTTCAGTCAGGCGCTACCGGTGGACAACCCTCGGCATCTCACCTTTCAGAATATCCAGTATGATTATGAGCGGATCGATTATCCCAATGTGTTCGACGTGTCGAGCTGGGAAGCGATGGAAGCGATGGTGCAGGCGAAAGAGGATGCGGTTTTGACCATTCCGGGGGCGGTGAGCGGTGATGGATTTTTGGCCGACCTCTTGGGGACTGAGATTTTTGAGACGCAGCTACGTGACGCGTTCGAATGGGCGAACATGAATGTGGATGAGAAGCATGCGTGGGTCTTGGAGTCTTATTTAAATCCAGATACGGAGACGTTTGTGGGCAAGGCAGAAGAAGGATATGAGACGATGTACCTGGTGGCGGATGGTGAAACGGATCGAATGAACATGAGTTTTTATTCGAATGTGGTGGGAGAAGACCCGGATTTGGACTTCCACTATCCGGACGGCAATGTCCCGACCGAATCCGGAGAAGGTGAAGGCGATGGTGGGGGTGGCCAAAATCAAG
>CAZEDN010000069.1:0-5810 GCA_964510905.1 uncultured Candidatus Peribacteria bacterium | reverse complement strand
GATGGACTGATGGATGTTCTCCTTGGAATTGAATACGACGGCCCTGACAATGATGATAATATTGAGGAATGGATTCAGCGTATTTTCCTCAATAATGGAAATGACGGATGGGATGAAGAGTTTGGATTTGTGATGGACAGTAGTGGACATTACACATTTGTTTATACGGAATATGGCAATGCGGGATCTACGAGTGATCCTTACATGTGTTTTTACGATATGAATGGTGATGGGCTCACGGACTGGAATGGAGTTCTTGACGTCATGAACATCGGGGTCAATGGCTGGGATGGACAAATCAATCAACTACGCCCTGAGTGTGGCGGACAGGTTGGCCAAATCACGGCCGTGGCTTATCGCACTGGAGACATCAATGGTGATGGCATCATGGATGAGATTGAAACCAATGAACACTCATATGATTCGGTGACGCTCAGTTACGACCACACCACCCCTGATCTTCTCGAAACCATAGAAACACCCCAAGGTGGCTCGGTCGATATCACGTACACGCTTTCTACCCAATACCGCGATCAAAACGATGATCTTCTCAACCCTCAACTCCCCTTCTCGATGGCCACGGTTTCGGAGGTCACCTGGGATGATGGGATGGGAGATACAGTGACCTCCACCTACATGTATGAAGGAGGTCGCTATTTCCGTTACGATGCGAATCGCAGTGAATTTGCAGGGTTTTCCGAAGTGACGGCGACCCTCGATGATCGTGTGACCACTTACTATTTTGATCAAGGTTGTCTTAATGGTGACAGTTGTTCGACCCCCTTCTATTATCCAGGGACTTTACTGTCCAGTTCTAATGATCTTACGGTTTATGTGGTGGATGGGAATTACAAACGAGGGTTTACGAGCCAGCCTGTTTTTGAAAATTCTGGCTTCAGTTGGCATCATATCCAGGTCGTTGATCAGGATGTACTGGATGGCATTGCGACGGGAGACGTCTGGGACAATCAAAACGATTACTTTCAATACGATATTGATTTGGGGAATTATTCAAAGAAAGGGAAGCTGTATCGTGTGGAGGTTGCAAATGCTAATGGCGATCTTTATTCGCGAGAGGAATATCTTTGGGAGACCACAGCGATCGATGGTGATGAACGTTACTTCCCTCATTTAGATGAAAAGATTGCGTTCACGTACGAAGGTTTAGGAAGTTCACTCGAACGAGGCTGGCGTTATGAATACGATACAGACACAGGACGTCAGACACAGGTTGAAGAGTTGGGAGAAGTCGATACGGAACTTGAGGAAGAGGCGCAATATGTTTCTCCGAACATTGCGCTCAATCAAGACACGGAGCCTCTGCCACTGTACCAAAATGATGAACCTCAATATGAGACCTCTTATGCGGTGGATGGCGATAACAATACCTATGTGGTGAATGATGACGGAAATCTTACGGAGCATACATTCTATTTCCAAATCAATTTTGATCATGCCTACCTATTGGATGAAATTGAACTCAATTGGGGCGATTACGGATGTTGTGATGCCATAGATTATATTGCTACATGGAATGTAGTTGGTGTGACGCCTGATGGCGACGAGATCTATTTGGCACCGGTGGGTGGCGGGGATATGCCAGCCCCCTGGGCAACCGTGAGTACTGTTGAGGTCGATGAGGATTATCGAGATACAGAATTTGAAAGTTTGCAGATTTATGGTCATGGCCCAATTACATATAGCGAAGTGGGAATTGCTGAAGTTGAGGTTTATCGTCAAGCCCCCGAAGTGTGGATCGACGATCCCCTCTTTTATCAAATTACGGATGATATGACTGGAGACGAACGTGTAGCCACATTCGATTATTCGATTGGTCAAAACGATTGGCTTGTGACGCTGGATGAGCAGGTTATTTACGATGGAAACAACACGCAAATGGCGGCGACCGCCTATGATTACGATGCGAATGGGAATTTAACGGATCAGGAGATTTGGGATAACCAAGGTAATGATTGGATCAATACTCATTTTGATATCAATGGGTATGGATTGGTGGAAACACAAACCAATCCTCGTGGATTTTCGACCACTTTTACTTATGATGCTGAAAATATTTATCCTGAAACGATCACCAATGCACTGGGGCATACTGTCACGAGTACGTATGATTATTTGAGTGGGCAGGTCGCGACTCAAACCGATCCCAATGGATACATGTACGAATACACATACGATGGGTTTGGGCGGGTTTTGACTGAGTCGGTGCCGGATCCAGAGACAGGAACCACCACAACGCTCTCTCAGGTTACGTATAATGACAATGGCTCGCCCGTTAGTTTAGTAAAAAGTGTGACTGTGGATGGAGTTGATATGGATTCTCGGGTTTATTTTGATGGATTCGCGCGGCCGATTCAGGAGTGGCTCCCCACGGAGGAAGCGAATCCTGTGTTGGTCGATCAATGGTATGACGATTTCGGTAATGTGGAGCAACAGACATTGCCTTATGTCGGGTCTGGATGGAATTGGGCGGGACGTGATGCGACGGAAGAGTCGGTTGATCGTACTTTTGATCTGTTGGGACGCGTGCTGACTGAAACGGTTCCCACTGGAACCACCACGACAAATTATGGCCAATGGACTCAAACGGTTACCGATGCGAACCAAAATTCCACCGATTATGAAATGGATTCGTTTGGCCGTTTGATCGAAGTTGTAGAATCTGGTGGTGGCACCACTATCTACACTTACGATGCTCTCAACAACCTCATAAATCTCACCGACGCACAAAATAACGAGCGAAACTTCACATATGACTCTCTTTCACGAAAACTCTCACAAGAAGATTTGCACGATCCCAATGGAGCGTTCGGAACGTGGACGTATACCTACGATGATAATGGTAACCCCCAGCTTCAAACCGATCCAAAGGGCCAAATCCTTGACTGGGATTACGATGAACTGGACCGTCCCACGAATGAGGACCAAAACCATGATGGTGTTCCTGAAGTGACCTATGCATACGATACGGGGGCTAATGGGATTGGCTACCTTGCCGAAGTAACGGCTGACAGTGTGGCCATCACGTATGACTATGATGCGCAAGGAAATGTCTCTTCTGAGACCAAAATCATTGATGGAGACATCTATCTCACCGAAACCACCTACGATCTTTTGGCACGGCCGGCCGAAATCGCTTCTCCGGCCATATACCAGGGTACTGGGACTTCGTTGACCTATACGTACAACACAGCAGGCCAAACCGAAACGATCGAAAATGATGTCAAAGGTACGTTACTTTCCAACGCCGACTACTCACCAGCTGGTCAGATGAGCTTATTGGAGTATGGAAATGGCAATACCACAACCAACACTTACGATCCGGCCGAAAATTATCGCCTCACGAGTCGTGTGACGACCGGCTCGTACGATGAGGATTACGATTTTGGGGACGATGATGGGGATGGCATTCCGAATGGCATCGATATCTGTCCAAATACCCAGCCCATTGACCAAGATGACTGGATTAATGCGGAAGGATGTGCACTTTCTGAATTAGATAGTGATTCCGATGGGTTCACCGATTATGAGGAAATTCACATTTATGGGACCGATTTTGAGAATATCGATTCGTCCGTTCACCAGAGTGAAGATGGCAATTTTGGAGTGGTTTATTTCGATGAAGACAATGTGGCGCTCAACCGGCCGGTAACTTCTCTAGTCCCGGAAGATCCGATTCATTGTGTCCTCAATGGTTATACGGCAGATAAACTGGTGGATGACGATACCGGTACCTTGGCTTATCCGGCGAGCACGACCATTTCATATGAAATCGATCTTCAGGGTGATTATGTGTTTGATAGTTTTTGGGTGGATTGGGAATCGTTTGGATATGGATTTAATCCGGACTATTACGTAACGTCCTGGTCATTGACCGGGTTGACGACCGGTGGACGGGAATTGGTGATGGCACGACAAGGTATTCCCGGTGCTTCGCAAACGCTGATCGTTCCGGACGATGTGTTTGATGGCTTTGAATTTACGGAGTTGAGGTTGGATGCAGAAAGCACTCATAACTGGATTGGGGCGTATGAATTTGCTGCGTACATCATTGAAGAAGATGCTGACGGGGATGGGTTGACCGATTATCAAGAAACCGAGATTTATGGAACCGACCCCAATAATCCAGATACGGACGGGGATGGCATCAATGATGGGGATGAGGTGGACATGGAAGCCGATCCGCTGGATCCTAATTCGCCTCCACAAGCGGCAGGACCGCCTCCGCCTCCACCGCCACCGCCGCCGCCAAACGATCCAGATGGAGATGGTTTGAATGATCTTGCAGAGGCTGACCTGGGGACCGACCCCTTGGATCCGGATACGGATCATGATGGGCTCCCGGATGGCGCTGAGGTGTTTCATATTGGCACCGATCCCCTGAATCCAGATACGGACTCTGATGGACTGCACGATGGCCCTGAAGTGAAACATTTGGGAACCGACCCCCTCAACCCCGATACGGATGGAGAAGGTCTCCCTGATGGTGTTGAGGTAAAGCACTTAGGGACCGATCCCTTAAATCCGGATACAGATGGCGATGGCTACACGGATTGGGAGGAAGTACAGATGGGACAAGACCCACTAGATCCCTTGGCGTATGCAGAGGGACGTTTATTGGCTAGTATTTTACAATGGTTGATTCCTGTGGCCCAAGCTGTGGAGGTGAGCGGAAACATTCAAGACCTCACGTATACGTATGATGAGGTTGGAAACATCACCACCGTTGAGGATGACTCAATCACGGCGACCAATAAAACGGTCGATTACGATTACGATGACCTGAATCGCCTCACCTCCGCGACCTCGTCTGGTTTGGCGAATGGAGATTATGGGATGACTTATGGATATGATTCGATCGGAAACATGACGTACAAGTCGGATGTGGGGACGATGACGTATGATGGAACCGGTCTTCCCACTCCTCATGCGGTGACGAATGTGGATGGACAGGCGTACACGTATGACCTCAACGGGAATTTAACCTCGGACGGGACCAATACATACACCTGGACGGTTCACAATGAATTGGAGAGTGTCACCACACCGGAGGGGACGTATAGCTTTACGTACGATCACACGAGTCAGCGCGTTTCGATGACGGATCCGGATGGTGAAGAAACGATTTATGTGAATCCGTACTTTGAAGTACGGCCGGACAGTCGGATCTTCAATGTGTTTGCGGGACCGACACGTGTGGCGTCATTGGAGGTGGGGGATGGGTCGCATCCGCTTTCCGCTCTCGTCACATATTTCCACCAAGACCACCTTGGAGGAACGCAAGTGGCCTCGAATGACTCTGGTCGTGCCACCCATGTGTACGATTATCTTCCGTATGGGTCGCAGAATGAGTCACTGGACCTGGGCCAGAACGAGGCCAATCATTCCTTCACAGACAAGGAGTATCACGACGACATGGGGCTGTATTACTTTGAGGCGCGGTATTATGACCCCGCAATTGGGCGGTTTGTGAGTATGGATCCGATGCAACGATGGCAACCTGAAAAATTTCTTACTGATCCTCAGTCTTTCAATGGATACTCCTACGTGAGAAATAATCCGATGATTTATATCGATCTATTTGGGCTAGAGGCTACGATAGTAGTCCGGGAGGACAATGATGGAACACTTGGGACGAATGATTTTGGGCATACCGCCATTGAAATTGATGGGACGGTTTATCATTATTATGGGCAAATTACAGGGGATGAAAATTTAAAAGATTTCGTCACCGGTGTTGAGGGTGTGCTCGCAATCGAAGAAGGCGTCGAAAATTTTGTGGCTAATTATTT
>CAZEDN010000068.1:0-5811 GCA_964510905.1 uncultured Candidatus Peribacteria bacterium | reverse complement strand
GAACGCCCGCCGAATTTGTTCAACTTCTCGATCAATATCCAGCCCTTCCATATTCATCGACAAAATCAACGACCACAAACGTGACAACGCATCAAGATGATTTGGATTGGTCAACGAAAGATTAATCCCCGCCAAGTCATTCGCCCCAACCGCTGCACAAGCCGCATAACTCGCGCCATAAATCCGCTGCGCCAATTGCAATAGAACTTTTCGCGTTGTCCCAATAATGAATTCCTGCCCTGCTCTAGTAAGCGCCAAAACACGAGCCGCCTCTGCCTCTCCTCCCGGCAACGCACCAAATTCTGGTGGATATGTGATCCGCTCACGATCCCCGACAGCGCGAGGAATAGTGCGATTACCACGAACCTCGACTGCAGAACTTTTCCCAGGATTCATGTAAGCTCCCGGCCCCAAACCAAACAATACCGTGGACTGCATCATCGCCAACTCGCCAAACTGACCCTGTGGAGGCAAGCCAGAAACATTTGCCAATCGTGTATTAAAAAACCATGTCTGAGCTCCAGCATGATGCGCCGCATCATACGCTGAATAAAAACCCGCGTCCGGTCGATTAAGTCCATACATCGCCATCAACAACGCCAAATGTCGTCGATCTTCTCCAGGTGGAACATCTTCAGGAAGTCCCAATTGCGCGGCCTGTTCATGAATAAGATCCAAAAACATTGTGTCGCCTTCTTGCTGCAAAGAATCAATCTGCTCACGCGCAGCATCCAGCTCCCCTCTCGCCTCTGCATCAGTCATCACCATAATAAAAATTTACAGGAGCTCACCCTATCAAATCAAAAGCGCCCCTGTCAACCCTTCGCCAACCTGTTAAAGTTTCAAATGATCAAAATCAATCTCTGGATACAGCCGTTTAAATAATTCATTCGCCGTCTCGGAACTCACCTCGCATTCGTCCAGATTCAGCTGTTCAATCGCACGATCGATTGTCTCCTTGTCATTCGCCTCAATCTCCAAATAAGGTGGCACTTCCGGATATTCATCAATGTCCACATGAAAACCATCCAACTCAAAAGACTGCCGCCGCTTATCATTATCCAAAGTCACCTCATACCCCAACCGCGTCATCATCGTCCCAAACAAAGCTCCATCCTCCACCGTACTCTCAATCTCCTCACGAACTTTCATGCCCTCCACAACCTCTTTTGGCCCCTTGAAACAAATCTCAAATTTGCTCGGAAACCCTTCTTCTCCTTCCCATCGTCGCAATCGAAACAATCGCCCATTCCCTCCTAAAGTTCGACTCGCCGTATCAAAGTGAACACAGCTCAATAACCCCGCAAACAATTTCTTGGCACCCAGCTCTTCCAGTCGCGCCACGACCTTATCTATATCAATACCTAAAATTTTAACTTCGATTTCTTTCATCATTGAGCGAGGTTAAACGATTGAGAATAGAGCAACACTTCATCATGATAAAACTCAAAACGGTATCCTCCAATTCCTTGCGTCCCAAATTCTCCCGAAAGTCCGCACTCATCCGCCACAAAATCTTGTTCCTCTAAAACTCTTTCTTCAAAGTTTTCACTCGGCATCATCGGACGATCGTGCACCCAACGAACCATCACCGAATCACCTGGCTCCACGCCCTCTAAATCCGCAAAAAACTCGACCGCCTCAGTCGCCTCAACCGTAAAAGAACCTTCTTCATAAACAGGCGTTTCTAATAATGTCCCGCACTCCTCCATTAAATCACTTTCCGCCACCAAAACAGGAACATCTAGAACCTCCACCTCTGGCATCTCCCCCCCCTTCTTTTCATCATCTTCCATCGTCATTTCTTTCGTCCCAAACAACGGCAACGACTTATGCATCCAAAACGTATTGATCAGCGCCAGCGCCACATAGACGAGCAGCAATGCCGCGACTCCAATGAAAATTTTCTTCCAGGTCTTCATGACTGCATTCTAACTACTCATGACCAGAAATGCGAGTCATCAAGCGCCCCATCCAAGTGTGAGTCCGCTTGCGCACATCTTCCGGCTCAAAAAATGCCAATTTCGACAAATACATAAATGGCGTATCCAATCCTGCCACCACAACTTTAATAACAAACGTGAAAATCGCGATCGGCAACAACGATTCGAACACTCCATAAAACGCCACATACGTGAACAAAAACGAATCAACAAATTGAGACAAAGTCGTGGATCCAATATTTCGCAGCCATAAGTATTTCCCCTTGGTCGCCTTTTTAATCTTATGAAAAATCCAAACATCCAAATGTTGCGTCACCAAATAAGACAAAAGTGAAGCACCGACAATGCGCGGCACAACCGTGAACAACGTCTCAAACGCTCCCTGCGCAAAATCAAAATCATTCGGCACATACCTAAGTGCAAACTGCAACATGATCACCGCAAAAATCCCTGCCAAAAACCCAATTCGCACCGCCTTAAAAGCCTCCTTCTTCCCATAATGCTCCGACACCAAATCCGTAGCAAAAAAGATCGACGCATACAAAACATTACCAATGGTCGCATCCAATCCAAATAAAGTCGCTTGCTTCATCACCACCAAATTCATCAAGACCACCGCGATCCCCACATACGAAATCACCCAACCCTTACCCAATCGAAAACACAACATCACAAAAGAAAGTGCCACCAACGCATGAAGTAAAAACCAGGCCGCATTGAAATCCCACATGTTAAAAAAGGTTAAGAACTCCCGCCAACCTTAACACACTCACCCCCGATACGTCACCGCACTCGTCGCGGTCTCCCACAATTTCACCTCGTGTAATTTAACTTCTGCCGCGGCCAATTCTTCAGCTACGCTAACCTTTTCCCAAATCCATTTTGCCAACAACTCACTCGAAGGGTTTTCGAATAAATCGTTCAAATTTTGGTGGTCCAGTTTATCAATAACATCCCGTTTCACCACATCCTTCAACTGCACAAAATCCATAACCATTCCATCGTCTTTCACCTCTCCCTCTACCGTCACCTCCAATTTATAGGTATGCCCATGCAAACGCTCACACTTTCCATGATATTGAGTAAGAGCATGCGCCGAATCAAACGTAAAAACCTTGGTCACCAACATAAATTCGCCCATTAATTTTTAAAGCGTGTAACGTCGATCGATTTCCAACGCGAGAAGCAACTGGCAAATACCCGCAACTCCCGCTTTCCAATCCACTTTCTTCTGGAGGATGCTCTTTTTAGGATCGAAAAGAACTTTGGCCATTTGCTGAACATCTTTCGCGGTATTTTCGCCGGTTACGGTCAACGCCGATCCCTCCAACGCACCGTACATACCTTTTTCGCGGAACAGTTTCGCCATCAATTTGAGGTCTGCCTTGGGAAACGCGTGATAAATGAAGCTGGCGCCCAAGTCTTTGTCTCCGGCCTTCCCCTTAATATCTCCCAATGCGAAATAGTTGATGACCAGATCAGCATACTGCTCTTGCGCCTTGATGTACGCCACCGAATCCGGTTTTCGTTGCGCGAGAACTTTGATCACATCATCACGGGTGTATCCACGTTTTTTGGTATCTCGGTAAATTTTCCACTCCTTTCGAATGTCTTCGTCCGGACTCAAGAAAATTTTGAAATGAAACTGCTCTCGCATCTCACGCAAGTGGTACGGATGAAGTCCCGTAACAAGTACAAATTTTCGCGGCTCGGTCTTTTGCGGCTCTGTAAATTGACCAGTGGCATGATCATAAAGAACTTTCCACACCGTTTTCCCGGACCGAAACTCTTTCGCATGCTCAACCGCCAGCTGCAAGTGATTACATTCCGGATTGAGGTGCGTGATCGTCTGCGTTTTCATCTCTTCACGATCCCATTTGTGATACCCATCCATGCTGATCCACAACAAATTTTCCTCGCCCACGAGTGAGGCAATATTTTCCATCATGGTTTTCTTTCCGGATCCACTGTCTCCTCCCATTCCAATCATGAAAGGACGAATATCTGTGTCTGGCATGAGAATATGGTTAAGGACGGGCTTAAGACTAGAGAAGTTTTTGGGCAAAATCAACCATCTGGCGGGTTTCGTCAACATCATGAACACGTAAAATGGACGCTCCATTCATCATCGCCTCCATCGCGGTCGACAATGATCCTTCCAAACGATCCTCCAATTCACCGCCCAAAAAGCTCTTCCGCGACGTGCCCACCAAAATCGGACAGTCTAAATCTTCCAACTCTCTCAAACGCGCCAAAATCTCATAACTGTACTTGGGTTCCGCACTCACAAATGCACCCATGCCTGGATCGATGATGATGTTTTCGTGCGCGACCCCCTCCTTCTCCGCAAACGCAATTCGCTCCTGTAAAAAGATCTTAATCGTCGCCATTACATCGTCATATTCCACCGCATTTTTGGTGGTTCTTGGTGTGGAGTCTTTCGAATACATCAGCACCACCGGCACGTTCAATTTTGCCACCGTTTTGGCCATTTCTGGATCACCACGAAACGCAGTCACGTCATTCACCATCGTCGCTCCCACTTGAACCGTCTGCCGCGCCACCTCTGACTTCCACGTATCGATCGAAATAGAAACCGTTTTATTTTGCGCTCGAATACCCTCAATAATCGGAATCACTCGCCCCAACTCCTCCTCCAGACTAACATCCTTCGAACCCAGCCCCGTCGATTCCCCTCCCACATCAATGATGTCTGCGCCTTGCTCAATCATCTGCAACGCTCGCTCAACTTCACTACCATCAAACTTTCCTCCGTCAGAAAAAGAGTCCGGCGTCACATTCAAGATACCCATGATTTTAACCGCAGTCATATCAGGCTTTTAAGGCTTCCCAAACTTCTTTTGTGATCGGCCCAACACTCCCGCCACCAATCTTCTTCCCATCCAATTTCGTTATCGGAACAATCCCACGCGGCGCATTGGTAAAAAACACTTCATCCGCCACATACACCTCTCGCGCCTTAAAATCGCGCAGAGCAATTTTCCATTTATGCTTCCGTGCCATCCCTAAAATTCGCTCCCGTGTCGTCCCCGGCAACAGTGACGATTTTGGCGTAATGAGCTGCCCTTTTTTCACAATAAAAATATTCGACACCGATCCCTCCGTCACATACCCATCGTGATCCACAAAAAACACCTCATACGCACGTTGTTTTTTCATCTCACGACGCGCCAAAATCGATGGTATTAAATTGGTGGTTTTTGATCCTGGGATCGGTCTCTCGACCTTGTACGTGATCGCCGAAACCCCACGCATTCTTTTGCGCTTGGGAACCTCTTTTAAAGGGCTGACCGTAATGAGAATCGTTGGTTTTTTAATCGGCTCACAATATCCATGAATCCCTCCACTCACCGTGATCCGCACACGTCCTTCACGCTTTTTGCTCCACGGCCCATTTTGGTCCAAAACACCCTGAATCCATTTCCCTAATTTCCTCAAAGAAGGCAACGGAATCCCCACCAAGTCAGCAGAATGTTTAAAGCGCACCAAATGCCCCTCCATATTAAAAGCTTTCCCATCAATCGTCCGCAACGACTCATAAATTCCTTCACCAAACAAAAAACCGGTATCGTGGATGGAAAGACTGGCGTCCTTCTCATCGAGATACCGACCATTGAAACATACGATGGTCATCGATTAATATGATAACATATATCACTAAAAAGCACCTGGAACGCAAGAAACTGTTTTCCCTACTACTTGTCCTCTGGCATCTTCTACCTCCTCGTCCCTACATGTTAATCGTTGTCCGGCTTCATCAGAAAGACAATCTGAAAAGCGAGCTTCGTAGCCGCGAGCCCAAGATCTTACAGGCTCTATGCCTGGGGATCGCATAGGCTGATCAATC